>NZ_JBTVPY010000010.1:0-203131 GCF_054720805.1 Pseudomonas sp. MT3 | reverse complement strand
GACAGGCTCCTACCCTACGCCATACAAGCGAGCTTGCTCGCGAACAGGTGCGGCGACCCGGGCGGGAGAAGCTTCGCGAGCAAGCTCGCTCCTACAGGGGCGGAAGCTCGGTAGAGGGGATGTCTAGGCGTTCCCCTCAGTCCTACAGAAAAGCGTCAGCGGATGTGGTTCAGATCAGCTTCGCGGGTCTCGCGCAGGCACAGCACGGCCAGCAGGCTGAGCGCTGCCGCGACCGAGACATAACCGCCGACCCAGCTCAACCCGCCCATGCCCACCAGCTTCTGCGCGATGTACGGCGCGACCGACGCACCGAGAATGCCGCCCAGGTTGTACGCCGCCGAAGCACCGGTGTAGCGCACGTGAGTGGGGAAGAGCTCCGGCAGCAGCGCACCCATCGGGGCGAAGGTCACGCCCATCAGGAACAGCTCCAGTGAGAGGAAGACCGCCACCTCCACCGACGAGCCGGCGCTCAGCAGTGGCTGCATGGTGAAGCCCGAGGCGATGGCGGCGATGCAGCCGACGATCAGCACAGGTTTGCGCCCGAAGCGGTCGCTCAGCCATGCGGAAACCGGCGTGGCGGCGGCCATGAACAGCACCGCGATGCACAGCAGGCCGAGGAACTGTTCGCGGCTGTAACCCAGGCTGCTCACGCCGTAGCTCAGCGAGAACACCGTGGAGATATAGAACAGCGCGTAGCACACCACCATTGCCAGGGCGCCGAGCAGGGTCGGCCGCCAGTGTTTGGCGAACAGCTCGGCGATCGGCAGGCTGGAGCGCTCGTGGCGCATCATGGCCTTGGCGAACACCGGGGTTTCCACCAGTTTCAGGCGCACATAGAGGCCGACGATCACCAGCACGGCGCTTAGAATGAACGGAATGCGCCAGCCCCAGGCGCGGAACTGTTCCTCGCTGAGCAGCATGGCCAGGCAGAGGAACAGGCCGTTGGCGGCGAGAAAGCCGATCGACGGGCCCATCTGCGGGAACATGCCGAACCAGGCGCGGCGGCCCTTGGGCGCGTTCTCCGTGGCCAGCAGCGCGGCGCCGCCCCATTCGCCGCCCAGCCCCAGGCCCTGGCCGAAGCGCAGCACGCAGAGGAGGATCGGCGCCCAGGCGCCGATGCTGTCGTAGCCGGGCAGCAGGCCGATCAGGGTGGTGGAGACGCCCATCAGCAGCAGCGAGGCCACCAGGGTCGATTTGCGTCCGATGCGGTCGCCGAAGTGGCCGAACAGCGCCGAGCCCAGCGGGCGAGCGAGGAAGGCGATACCGAAGGTGATGAAGGCGCTCAGCGCCTGGGCGGCGCCGGAGGTCTGCGGGAAGAACACCGGGCCGATCACCAGCGCGGCGGCGGTGGCGTAGACGTAGAAGTCGTAGAACTCGATGGCGGTGCCGATGAAGCTGGCCACCGCGACGCGGGTGGTGGAGTTGGTCTGTTCGGCCGGCTGTGCGGTGTCGAGGGTGGTGCTGGTCATGCGGGTCTATCCCTGGCAGTCATGGCTGGCAGACGACTCTACGGTCGTGTCCGGCGTCATAGGAGGCATCGCCGTGGCGCGAGACGCAAAGCGCGGCCCGGGGTCGGGGCGGGGGAGGCGCGGCTCGCGGCGGGTCGGGGCGAGGCCGGCTGCTTCGCAAGGCAACGACGCGGGGTCGAGGCTCGGCGGGCGTGCGGGTGACTGGCCAGCGGCACGGCGCGGATAGCGACGGTGGCTGGCGGGAGGCTGGGTAAGCCGTCCGGATTATAGGGGCGGGCGGGGCCGCTCAGGCAAGCTCGTCGCGATGCGGCGCGGGTGGCGTAGCAATGCCGGGTTGCCAGACGCGCACGCTCTTCACGCGGTTTTCGCCGGACTGGAGGATCTCCAGGCGGTAGCGACCGATCTTCAGGCACACCGCGCAGTCGGGGATCTGCTCGAGGGCTTCGGTGACCAGGCCGTTGAGGGTCTTGGGGCCGTCGCTGGGTAGTTGCCAGCCCAGGGAGCGGTTGAGGTCGCGCAGGTTGGCCGAGCCGTCGATCACATAGGTGCCGTCGGCCTGCGGATGGATATCGGGGTTGCGCAGGGCGTCCTGGTTGCTGAACTCGCCGACGATCTCTTCGAGGATGTCTTCCAGGGTGATGATGCCGATCACCTCGCCGTACTCGTCGACGACGATGCCGATGCGCCGCTTCTGCTTCTGGAAGTTGATCAGCTGGGTCGACAGCGGCGTGCTCTCGGGCACGAAGTAGGGCTCCAGGCAGGCGGCCTCGAGGCTTTCCTTGGTCAACTGGTTGTGCGTCAGCAGCCGTGCGATCTGCCGCATGTGGACGATGCCTTCGACCTGGTTGATGTCGTTGCGGAACACCGGCAGGCGGGTGTGCGTGGTGTTGCGCAGTTGGCCGATGATGGTTTCCAGCTCGTCGTCCAGGTCGATGCCCTGCACTTCGTTGCGCGGGATCATCAGGTCGTTCACCGTGATCTTTTCCAGGTCGAGGATGCTCAGCAGCATGTCCTGGCGGTTGGCGGTGAGTTTCTCGCTGGATTCGCTGACCACGCTCTTGAGCTCATCGCTGCTCAGTGGCCTGCTGGCGCGCTGGGTCGGGTCGAGGCCGCAGGCGCGCAGCAGCAGGTTGCTCACCCCGGTCATCAGCCACAGCAACGGGCTGAACAGCTTCTGCAGCCACAGCAGTGGCAGGCTGGCGGGGAAGGCGACGCGCTCGGGGCGCAGCGTGGCGTAGGTCTTGGGGGTGATCTCGCCGAAGATCAGCAGCACCAGGGTCAGGACGATGGTGGTCGGCGCGACGGCGGCCTCGCCCCACAGGCGCAGGGCCAGCAGGGTGGCCAGGGCGGAGGCGACGACGTTGACGAAGTTGTTGCCGATCAGGATGGTGCCCAGCAGCCGGTCGGTGCGCAGCAGCAGCCAACTGGTGCGCCGCGCGCCGCGATTGCCCTGCTTGGACAGGTGGCGCAGGCGGTAGCGGTCGAGACTGAGGACGCCGGTCTCGACGCTGGAGAAGAACGCGGAACACAGCAGCAGGAAGACCAGCAGGCCGATCAGATAGCCGGGGTGGATGTCGCCCATGCGTCGGTTTCCTTCGGCGTTTCGCGGCGGTGCGGCACCGCCGCCAGCGTCAGATGTGCAGGATGAATTCCTTGACCAGCTTGCTGCCGAAATAGGCCAGCATCAACAGGCAGAAGCCCGCCAGGGTCCAGCGGATCGCCTTGTGCCCGCGCCAGCCGAGCTGGTGGCGGCCCCACAGCAGCACCGCGAACACCACCCAGGCGAAGCAGGACAGGATGGTCTTGTGTGCCAGGTGCTGGGCGAACAGGTTGTCGACGAACAGCCAGCCGGAGATCAGCGACAGCGAGAGCAGCGACCAGCCGCCCCAGAGGAAGCCGAACAGCAGGCTTTCCATGGTCTGCAGCGGCGGGAAGTTGCGGATCAGGCCCGACGGGTGCTTGTGCTTGAGCTGGTGATCCTGCACCAGTAGCAGCAGCGCCTGGACCACGGCGATGGTCAGCAGGCCGTAGGCCAGGATCGACAGCAGGATGTGCGCGAGGATGCCCGGTTGCTCGTTGATCGGCTCGATGGTGCCGTGGGGCATCAGCACGGCCAGCAGGGTAGTCAGGGCACCGAGCGGATAGAGGAGGATCAGCAGGTTCTCTACCGGGATGCGCAGGCAGGCCAGCAGCGTCAGTGCGGTGACCGCGGCGGAAATCAGGCTGGCGGCGTTGAAGAAGTCCAGCACCAGGCCGCCGGGCGTCAGCAGTTCCTGGCTCAGGCTATAGGCCTGGCAGAGCAGGGCGACCAGGCCCAGCAGGAGGAGCAGCGGTCTCTGCGGTGGGGTGCGGCGGGCCAGGCTCACGCTCTGGTAGACGGTGGTGCCGATATAAAGGACGGCGGCGATCAGGCTGGGCAGCAGAGGTTGCATAAGTCCTTGGAACAGTCCTTGGAAGGGGGACCCGAAAGGCCGTGAGTGTGGCACAGAACGGGCGGGTCTAGAAAGCCGCTGAGAACAGTTCGCTTCTAGGGCGGGCGCGGTCCGTCACAGAGGGATCATCGGCGGTGTTGGCGTTGGCCGCACTTCGCTATAATCGCCGGCTTGCTGACAAGCCAAACCCTGACCCGAGCGGGTCTGATTAGGAACGCGCATGTTCGAAAACCTTACAGATCGCCTCTCGCAAACGCTGCGCCACGTTACCGGCAAGGCCAAGCTGACCGAGGACAACATCAAGGACACGCTCCGCGAAGTGCGGATGGCCCTGCTGGAGGCCGACGTGGCCCTGCCGGTGGTCAAGGACTTCGTCGCCAAGATCAAGGATCGCGCGGTCGGCACCGAGGTTTCCAAGAGCCTGACTCCGGGCCAGGCCTTCGTGAAGATCGTCCAGGCCGAACTGGTCGAGCTGATGGGCGCGGCCAACGAGGACCTCGACCTCGCAGCAGCCCCGCCGGCGGTCATCCTGATGGCCGGCCTGCAGGGCGCGGGCAAGACCACCACCGCCGGCAAGCTGGCGCGCTTCCTTAAAGAGCGCAAGAAGAAGTCCGTGCTGCTGGTGTCCGCCGACGTCTATCGTCCGGCGGCGATCAAGCAGCTGGAAACCCTGGCCAACGACCTGGACGTGACCTTCTTCCCGTCCGACACCAGCCAGAAGCCGGTGGCCATCGCCGAAGCGGCGATCCGCGAAGCCAAGCTGAAGTTCATCGACGTGGTGATCGTCGACACTGCCGGCCGTCTGCACATCGACGCCGACATGATGGACGAGATCAAGCAGGTCCACGCGGCGATCAAGCCGGTGGAAACCCTGTTCGTGGTCGACGCCATGACCGGCCAGGACGCCGCCAACACCGCCAAGGCCTTCAACGACGCGCTGCCGCTGACCGGTGTGGTGCTGACCAAGGTCGACGGCGACGCCCGTGGCGGTGCCGCGCTGTCCGTGCGCGCCATAACCGGCAAGCCGATCAAGTTCCTCGGCATGGGCGAGAAGAGCGAAGCGCTCGACCCGTTCCACCCTGACCGCGTGGCCTCGCGTATCCTCGGCATGGGCGACGTGCTCAGCCTGATCGAGCAGGCCGAGCAGAACATGGACCGCGAGAAGGCCGAGAAGCTCGCGAAGAAGATCAAGAAGGGCAAGGGCTTCGACCTGGAAGACTTCCGCGACCAGTTGCAGCAGATGAAGAACATGGGCGGCCTGGGCAGCCTGATGGACAAGCTGCCGATGCTCGGCGGCGTCAACCTGTCGCAGATGGGTAACGCGCAGAACGCGGCGGAGAAGCAGTTCAAGCAGATGGAGGCGATCATCAACTCCATGACCCCCGCCGAGCGCCGTGATCCGGAAGTGATCAGCGGTTCGCGCAAGCGACGCATCGCGATGGGGTCCGGCACCCAGGTGCAGGACGTCGGTCGCCTCATCAAACAGCACAAGCAGATGCAGAAGATGATGAAGAAGGTCACCGCCAAGGGCGGCATGGCCAAGATGATGCGCGGCATGGGCGGCATGTTCCCCGGCGGCATGCCGAAGATGTGACCCCGGACGGCTCGCCGCCCGGCGGGCCGGACGCGCTGCGGCTTGCGGCGCGGGGCTTTAGCTCATAGAATATGCGGCCTTTCGGGCTATGTGCCCGAGGGCTGCATTTCTTTTTTGCAAGCAAACCATAGGAACAACGTACGCATGGTAACCATTCGTCTGGCTCGTGGCGGCTCCAAGAAGCGCCCGTTCTACCACCTGACCGTGACCAACAGCCGCAACGCTCGTGACGGCCGTTTCGTCGAGCGCGTCGGCTTCTTCAACCCCGTTGCAACTGGTGCCGAGGTCAAGGTCTCGATCAACCAGGAGCGTCTGAACTACTGGCTGAGCCAAGGCGCTCAACCGTCTGAGCGTGTTGCTCAGCTGATCAAGGAAGCCGCCAAGGCTGCCTGAGATCGATGAACACGAATACTGCTCCCGCCGAGGAGATGGTTGTTCTCGGCAAGATCGTATCGGTGCACGGTATTCGTGGTGAGGTGAAGGTGTATTCCTTTACCGATCCGTTGGACAACCTGCTGGACTATCGTCGCTGGATGCTCAAGCGTGGCAACGAGGTTCGACAGGCTGAGCTGGTTCAAGGTCGCGTGCAGGGCAATGTCCTGGTCGCGAAGCTGAAGGGACTGGATGATCGCGAGATCGCCCGCACCTTCGCTGAATTCGAAATCCTGGTCCCGCGCAGCGAGCTGCCGGTGCTGGACGATGGCGAGTTCTACTGGAGCCAGTTGGAAGGTCTCAAGGTGATCGACCAGAACGGGCAACTGTTCGGGATTCTCGACCACATGCTGGAGACCGGCGCCAACGATGTGATGGTAGTCAAGCCCTGCGCAGGCAGCCTGGACGACCGTGAACGCCTGCTCCCGTATACGGATCAGTGCGTGCAATCGGTAGACCTGGAAGCCGGCGAGATGCGGGTGGACTGGGACGCGGATTTCTAATCCATGTGGATGAGAGCCCTCAGCCGATGTGGATAGGAGTCATCAGCATCTTTCCGGAGATGTTTCGCGCCATCAGCGACTATGGCATCACGAGTCGCGCGGTCAAGCAGGAGCTGATCCGGCTTCAGTGCTTCAACCCGCGAAGCAACACCGAGGACCGTCACCAGACGGTGGACGACAGGCCTTTCGGCGGTGGTCCCGGCATGGTGATGAAAATCAAGCCGCTCGAAGGCGCACTGGGCGATGCCCGGCAAGCTGCAGGCGGACCGGCGAAGGTGATCTACCTCTCGCCGCAAGGTCGCAAGCTGACGCAAGCGGCCGTGAAGGAACTGGCGAACGAGGAACGATTGATCCTGATCGCCGGGCGTTACGAAGGCATCGACGAGCGCTTCATTGAAGAGCATGTCGATGAGGAATGGTCGGTTGGCGATTACGTGTTGTCCGGGGGTGAGCTTCCGGCGATGGTGCTGATTGACGCGGTCACGCGGTTGTTGCCCGGTGCATTGGGCCACGTGGACTCCGCCGAGGAGGACTCCTTCACGGATGGCCTGCTCGACTGTCCGCACTACACCCGACCCGAGGTGTACGCAGACAAACGTGTTCCTGAGGTGCTGCTCAGCGGCAACCACGAACACATCCGGCGCTGGCGTTTGCAGCAGTCCTTAGGCAGGACCTGGGAACGACGTGCCGATCTTCTGGATTGCCGCTCGCTTTCTGGAGAAGAGAAGAAGCTGCTGGAGGAATACATCCGCCAGCGGAACGATAGTTAACGTATCGATGGCGAGCGCCGAGCGCTTGTCTTAGGAGCACGAAATGACCAACAAGATCATTCAGCAGATCGAAGCTGAACAGATGAGCAAAGAGATTCCGGCGTTCGCCCCCGGCGACACCGTAATCGTCCAGGTTAAAGTGAAGGAAGGCGACCGTCAGCGTCTGCAGGCCTTCGAAGGCGTTGTCATCGGCAAGCGTAACCGCGGCCTGAACAGTGCCTTCACCGTTCGCAAGATCTCCAACGGCGTAGGTGTTGAGCGTACCTTCCAGACCTACAGCCCGCTGGTAGACAGCGTTTCCGTCAAGCGTCGCGGCGACGTGCGCAAGGCCAAGCTGTACTACCTTCGCGAACTGTCCGGCAAGGCAGCGCGCATCAAGGAAAAGCTGGTCTAAGACCGGTTCTTTCGAAGAAAAAAGCAGCCTACGGGCTGCTTTTTTCTTGCCCACGATTTGTCCCATCTGCCTTCGTCAGCGCATTAGAAGCACAACACCCGCAACACCGGCAGCCACCCTCATTGCATCAGGTAGCAGTGGCATGAGCCCCCGAGAGCAAGAAATCCTCCGTCGCACGACTTTGGCGGAAACCCGCGTAACCAAGGCGATCTTCCCGCCCACCACCAATCACCACAACACCCTGTTCGGCGGCACCGCGCTGGCCTGGATGGACGAAGTCTCGTTTATCGCCGCGACGCGCTTCTGCCGCCTGCCGCTGGTGACCGTTTCCACCGACCGCATCGACTTCAAGCATCCGATCCCCGCCGGCTCCATCGTCGAGCTGATCGGCCGGGTAGTGAAGGTCGGCAACACCAGCCTCAAGGTCGAGGTGGAGGTGTTCGTCGAGAGCATGTCCGCCGATGGCCGTGAAAAGGCCATCCACGGGCTGTTCAGCTTCGTCGCCATTGATGACGAGAAGCGCCCGGTGCCGGTCTTGCCCGGCTTCGAGGCCTGAAACGCCAGAAGGCGCCCTTGGGCGCCTTCTGGCGTTGCGCAACTTGTAGGAGCGAGCTTGCTCGCGAACGGCCTGACATCGATGCGGCCGGCTGAGTTGTTCGCTCCTGCAAAAAAGGTTCAGCGGCGCAGGCTGATCTTCAGCGAGGCCTGGGACAGGTCGATGTTCTGCAGGCTCAGGCTGCCCATGTTCTGGGTCTTCGGTGCCCCGGCGACGCGGATGTTGTCGAAGCGCACCTCGCCGATGGAGCTGGGCAGGCGCACATTGATCGAGCCGTCGGCATTGAAGGTCGAGGAGGCGTGCTCGGTGTCGTATTGCACGTCACGCAGGGAGGTCTCGGCGTCCAGGCTGTCCACCACCGGCAGTACCAGCCGCGCGAGCTGCTTGACGGTGCCCACGCCGTCGCCGCTTTCCGCGCTGACCAGCAGGCTCTGCAGGGTGTCGTCGAAGCCCTGGGCGCTGACGTTGCTCATCTCGCGGTCACTGAGCGGCTTCAGGCCTTTGAGCGTTTCATGACGGGTGATGCTGGCCGGTGCCTGGCGCTGCACATCCGCGCTGGCCAGTTGAAACGGACTGAGCAACGCCGCGACAAGGGTGGCGGCGAGGCGCAGGTTGTTCTGTTTCTTCAGCGCCCGCCCGAGTTGGCGCTCGCTGATCCAGCCCTGCTGGATCAGGGTTTCGCCCAGGCGCAGCCCGTTGCCGAGCTGGAGCTGGATGGCATGTTCCAACTGCTGGAGGGTGATCAGACCCTTGCTGATCAGGATCTGGCCGAGACGGGAGTTCTGTTGACTGGGCATGGCGGCAGGCTTCATTTGTGCAATGATGGCGTGATGCAATCATTGTCTGTCGGACTGATTCTGTCACCCACCTAAAGATAGGCTGACGTGGCCAGTTGTCAGGTTGTTGCCGTGTGTGCCGTTTCGTTTGTACTCGCGGTGTTTTCCGGGGCCTCTTCGATCAGTGCGATCAGTGTCCAGCCGGTGCCCGGCGTCAGCGGCCGGTCGGGGCTGGCGATCTGCAGGCGGCCGTTCGGGTCGCGGGCGAACAGCAGCAACGCGCGGCCGCCGTGCTGGGCCTGGTATTCCGCCCAGCCGAAGTTGTCGCTGAGCAGCGTCGAGCGGACTTCCGCGCCCCGTGCGATCAAGCCCGCCAGTTGCGGGTAGGTGACGGACGTCTGCCCCAGCGGGTGCCCGCGGTGGCGGTCGCTGATGCGGTGCTTCTCGCTGCGGCGGCTGTCCTGGCTGCTGGGCAGGATGAAGCGCTGCCAGGGGCTGAACTCGTGGCGGAAGCTCATGCACATCAGCGCATTCAGCTCGGCGTTGGGCGACAGTGCCAGCAGGTGTCCCAGGCCGATCAGGTCCAGGTGCGCCTCGGCGTGTTGCGAGGCGGGGTTACCGAAGTAGGTCGGCAGGTTTTCCATGCGCGCCGCGCGGGTATTTTCCCAACTGGAGTCGGTGAGCAGTACCTTCACCCCGACGTTCTGCAGGCCGGCGCCGATGGCTCGCGCCACGGGGTTGGCACCGATGATCAGGAAGCCGGTAGGCACCGGTTCGGCGACTTTCAGCAGCCGCGCCAGCGGACGGGCGGTGGCGCTCTGCAGGATCACGGTGCCGATGATCACCAGGAAGGTGAGGGGCACCAGCACCCCGGCCTGGGCGTGGCCTGCCTCGTGCAGGCGAATCGCGAAGATCGCCGAGACCGCCGCGGCGACGATGCCGCGCGGGGCTATCCAGCTCAGCAAGGCACGTTCGCGCCAGTTCAGCGCGGAGCCGGCGGTGGAAATCATCACGCTCAGCGGTCGGGCGACGAACTGGATCAGCGCCAGCACCAGCAACGCCACCGGACCGAGGCCGAGCAGTGCCGCCAGGTCCAGACGCGCGGCGAGCAGCACGAAGAGCCCGGAAATCAGCAGCACGCTGAGGTTTTCCTTGAAGTGCAGGATGGGGCGCACGTCGACGCTCGGCATGTTCGCCAGGCGCAGGCCCATCACGGTCACGGCGAGCAGCCCGGACTCCGACATCACGCTGTTCGACAGCACGAACACACCCAGCACCACCGACAGCGATGCCAGGTTGTGCAGGTAGTCGGGCAGCCAGTGACGGCGCAGGGCGACGCCCAGGGCCTGGCCGCCGGCCAGGCCGAAGGCGATGCCGCAGCCGGCCACGCTGAAGAAGGTCAGCAGGCTGTTCGTCCAGCCCTGCCCGTCGCTGCTGGCGGCGATGAAGGTGTACACCACCACGGCCAGCAGGGCGCCGACCGGATCGATGACGATGCCTTCCCAGCGCAGGATATTGGCGATGGTCGCGTTGGGGCGCACCACCCGCAGCATCGGCACGATCACCGTGGGGCCGGTAACCAGGGTGAGGGTGCCGAACAGCAGGGCCATCTCCCAGGTGAAGTCCAGCAGGTAGTGGGTCGCCACGGCGATCACACCCCAGGTGACGAGCGCGCCGACGGTGACCAGGCGGCGGACGACCGTGCCGATTTCCTTCCACTCGTCCAGGTGCAGGGTCAGGCTGCCTTCGAACAGCACCAGCGCGACCGCCAGCGACACCAGCGGGAACAGCAGCGGGCCGAACAGTTGCTCCGGTGTCAGAAGGTGCAGGACGGGACCCAGCAGGATGCCGCTCAACAGCAGGAACAGGATCGCCGGCAGGCGCAGGCGCCAGGCCAGCCATTGGCTGAAGAGGGCTGCGAGGCCGATGCCAGCGAGGGCGTAGTAGGTACTGTGTTCGTCCATGAGGGCGCTGGAGTCCTTGTGCGGTTGGCGGTGGAGTTGTGGGCGGGGGGTGTGGAAGACTAGTTCCACGCTTCCCCTATCGATATAGCTGACATGATGCCGGTTTCACATTTACTGATCGATCGTTTCCTGGATGCCCTCTGGCTGGAAAAGGGGCTTTCCGACAACACCCGCAGCGCCTACGGCAGCGACCTGGCGCTGTTCAACGGCTGGCTCGACGAGCGCGGGGTGGCGCTGGAGGCGGCGGGGCGCGAGGTGATCCTCGACCACCTGGCCTGGCGTCTGGGGGAGGGCTACAAGGCGCGCTCCACCGCGCGCTTCCTCTCGGGGTTGCGGGGCTTCTACCGCTATTGCCTGCGGGAAGGGCTGATCGACGAGGATCCGACGTTGCTGGTGGAACTGCCACAACTGGGCAAACCCCTGCCCAAATCGCTCTCGGAGGCCGACGTCGAAGCGTTGCTGGCGGCGCCGGAAACCGACGATCCGCTCGGCCTGCGCGACCGCACCATGCTGGAGGTGCTCTACGCCTGTGGGCTGCGGGTCAGCGAGCTGGTCGGGCTGACCCTGGAGCAGGTCAACCTGCGCCAGGGCGTGGTGCGTGTCATGGGCAAGGGCAGCAAGGAACGGCTGGTGCCGCTGGGCGAGGAGGCGATCCGCTGGATCGAGCGCTACGTGCGCGAGGCGCGCACGGACCTGCTGGGCGGCCGCCCCAGCGACGTGCTGTTTCCCAGCCTGCGCGGCGAACAGATGACCCGGCAGACCTTCTGGCACCGCATCAAGCTGCACGCGAAGGTAGCCGGCATCGGCAAGAGCCTGTCGCCGCACACCCTGCGCCATGCGTTCGCCACTCATCTGCTCAACCACGGAGCGGACCTGCGGGTGGTACAGATGCTGCTGGGGCACAGTGACCTGTCCACCACGCAGATCTACACCCACATCGCCCGGGCGCGCCTGCAGGACCTGCACGCACAGCATCACCCCCGCGGCTGAGCTGACACTGTAGGAGCGAGCTTGCTCGCGAACGCATTTCACCAAATCTTTCCGGGTGGTGCGGTTCGCGAGCAAGCTCGCTCCTACAGAAGAGCCGCCGAAGCTTCCTGCTACAGCCTTTGGTTCGGCCTCACCAGCCCGGTGTGATAGTCTTCGCCGACTGACCTCAGGAGTTTTCCATGCGTTTGTCCCGACTTCTGGCTGGTGCGGCCTTCGGCCTCGTCAGCACCCTTGCCCTGGCCGCCGAGCCGGACCAGGCAATCCGCGCCACCCTGCAATCCCTGCAGCCCGACCTGCCCATCGAAGCCATCGCCAAGAGTCCTCTCGAGGGCATCTATCAGGTGCAGCTCAAGGGCGGCCGCGTGCTCTATGCCAGTGCCGATGGCCAGTTCGTCGTCCAGGGCAACATCTACCAGGTGAAGGACGGCAAGCCGACCAACCTGACCGAGGAAGCCGAAAGCGCGGGCGTGGCCAAGACCATCAACGGCATCCCGACCGCCGACATGGTGGTGTTCCCGGCCAAGGGCGAGACCAAGGCGCACATCACCGTCTTCACCGACACCACCTGCCCGTACTGCCAGAAGCTGCATGCCGAAGTGCCGGAACTGCAGAAGCGCGGCATCGAAGTGCGCTACCTGGCCTTCCCGCGCCAGGGCCCGAACTCGCAGGGTGACCAGCAGCTTCAGGCCGTGTGGTGCTCGAAGGATCGCCAGGCGGCGATGACCGACATGTTCCACGAGAAGGAAGTGAAGGCCGCCAAGTGCGACAACCCGGTGAACAAGCAGCTGGAGCTGGGCCAGATGGTCGGCGTGCAGGGCACCCCGGCAATCATCCTGGCCAATGGCCAGATGCTGCCGGGTTACCAGCCGGCCGGCCAGATCGCCAAGCTGGCCCTGGAGGCCAAGTAAGCCGCGGGCTGCGCTTTGATTGACTAATAAAGAACCGCTTCGTAATGTGCGGTTCCTTTTGACAATGAACCGGGCCCGGGCCTGGTTCGATCCTGGTGCCTGCCCACCGTGCCCGCCTCGTTGCGGGCACGCTGCGTCAGGCACTGTGCTGCTGTAATCATGGGGAGTTTCAGCGTGAATCCGGTGAAAGTGGGAATCTGTGGGTTGGGGACCGTCGGTGGCGGTACCTTCAATGTACTCAAACGCAACGCCGAGGAGATTGCCCGCCGTGCCGGGCGTGGTATCGAGGTTGCGCAGATTGCCGCCCGTCGCCCCAATCCGAAGTGTGAAACCGGCAGTACCCCCATTACTGCCGACATCTTCGACGTGGCGAACAACCCGGAAATCGACGTGGTCATCGAGCTGATCGGTGGCTACACCCTGGCCCACGAACTGGTGCTCAAGGCCATTGAGAACGGCAAGCACGTGGTCACCGCCAACAAGGCGCTGATCGCCGTGCACGGCAACGAGATCTTCGCCAAGGCGCGCGAGAAGGGCGTCATCGTCGCCTTCGAGGCCGCCGTGGCCGGCGGCATCCCGGTGATCAAGGCGATCCGCGAGGGCCTGGCCGGCAATCGCATCAACTGGCTGGCCGGCATCATCAACGGCACCGGCAACTTCATCCTCACCGAAATGCGCGAGAAAGGCCGCGCCTTCGCCGACGTGCTCAAGGAAGCCCAGGCGCTGGGCTACGCCGAAGCCGATCCGACCTTCGACGTGGAAGGCATCGACGCCGCGCACAAGCTGACCATCCTGGCGTCCATCGCCTTCGGCATTCCGCTGCAGTTCGACAAGGCCTACACCGAAGGCATCACCCAGCTGACCACCGCCGACGTGAACTACGCCGAGGCCCTGGGCTACCGCATCAAGCACCTGGGCGTCGCCCGCCGTACCGACAAGGGTATCGAGCTGCGCGTACACCCGACCCTGATCCCGGCCGACCGCCTGATCGCCAACGTCAATGGCGTGATGAACGCGGTCATGGTCAACGGCGATGCCGCAGGCTCCACGCTGTTCTACGGCGCGGGTGCCGGCATGGAGCCCACCGCTTCCTCGGTGGTCGCCGACCTGGTGGACGTGGTTCGCGCCATGACCGCCGACCCGGAGAACCGCGTGCCGCACCTGGCCTTCCAGCCGGACTCGCTCTCCGACCACCCGATCCTGCCGATCGACGCCTGCGAAAGCGCCTACTACCTGCGCATCCAGGCCAAGGACCATCCGGGCGTACTGGCCCAGGTGGCGACCATCCTCTCCGAGCGCGGCATCAACATCGAGTCGATCATGCAGATGGAAGTCGAAGAGCATGATGGCCTGGTGCCGATGATCCTGGTTACCCACCGCGTGCTCGAGTCCCGCATCATCGAAGCGATCGCCGCGCTGGAAGCGCTGGATGACGTGGTCGGCAACGTCGTACGCATCCGCGTCGAACAACTGAACTGAATCGATCGCGGCGGGTAGCCTGTAGCGCCCGCCGCCAACCCGAAGGTTTCACACCATGCGTTACATCAGTACCCGCGGCCAGGCGCCCGCGCTGAACTTCGAAGACGTCCTGCTCGCCGGCCTGGCCAGCGACGGCGGCCTCTACGTGCCGGAAAACCTGCCGCGCTTCACCGTCGAGGAAATCGCCTCCTGGGCCGGCCTGCCGTACCACGAGCTGGCCTTCCGCGTGATGCGCCCGTTCGTCGCCGGCAGCATCTCCGACGCCGACTTCAAGAAGATCCTCGAAGAGACCTACGGCGTCTTCGCCCTCAACGCCGTGGCGCCGCTGCGCCAGCTCAACGGCAACGAGTGGGTGCTGGAGCTGTTCCACGGCCCGACCCTGGCCTTCAAGGACTTCGCCCTGCAACTGCTCGGCCGCCTGCTCGACCACGTGCTGACCAAGCGCGGCGAGCGCGTGGTGATCATGGGCGCCACCTCCGGCGACACCGGCTCCGCCGCCATCGAAGGCTGCAAGGCCTGCGAGAACGTCGACATCTTCATCATGCACCCGCACAACCGTGTGTCCGAGGTGCAGCGCCGGCAGATGACCACCATCCTTGGCGAGAACATCCACAACATCGCCATCGAAGGCAACTTCGATGACTGCCAGGAAATGGTCAAGGCCAGCTTCGCCGACCAGGGCTTCCTGAAGGGCATCCGTCTGGTGGCGGTCAACTCGATCAACTGGGCGCGGATCATGGCCCAGATCGTCTACTACTTCCACGCTGCCCTGCAGCTCGGTGCGCCGGCCCGTTCGATTGCCTTCTCGGTGCCGACCGGCAACTTCGGCGACATCTTCGCCGGCTACCTGGCGCGCAACATGGGCCTGCCGGTCAGCCAGCTGATCGTCGCGACCAACCGCAACGACATCCTGCACCGCTTCATGTCCGGCAACCGCTACGACAAGGACACCCTGCACGCGTCGCTGTCGCCGTCCATGGACATCATGGTCTCGTCCAACTTCGAGCGCCTGCTGTTCGACCTGCACGGCCGCAACGGCAAGGCCGTCGCCGAGCTGATGGACAACTTCAAGGCCACCGGCAAGCTGGCCGTCGAGGATGACCGCTGGACCGAAGCCCGCCGCCTGTTCGATTCGCTGGCCGTGGATGACGAGCAGACCTGCGAGACTATCGCCGAGGTCTATGCCGAGTGTGGCGAGCTGCTGGACCCGCACACCGCCATCGGCGTGCGCGCCGCTCGCGAGTGCCGCCGCAGCCTGGCGGTGCCGATGGTCACCCTGGGCACCGCGCATCCGGTGAAGTTCCCGGAAGCGGTGGAGAAGGCCGGCATCGAGACCGTTCCGGCGCTGCCGGCGCATCTGGCCGACCTGTTCCAGCGCGAAGAGCGTTGCACTGTGCTGCCGAACGAACTGGCCAAGGTCCAGGCCTTCGTCAGCGCCCACGGTAACCGTGGCAAGCCGCTCTGATCCGTGACGGATCGATGAAAAGGCCCGCCTTCATGGCGGGCTTTTTCATGGGCGGCCGTTACCGCTTTATGGACCAACGGTACTAAGCAGGACGAACTTAATCGCCGATAGCGATGTCTTTTCTTCAGGTTTTTCATTTCGCAACAAGGAGATATGACATGGACCGGCTAAGCGTGCTGCTGACCGAGACCTTCGCTCCCTACATCCCCTCCCTGGGTCCGGCACGCCCTGATGGCGGCCGTATCCTGACCCTGACCAACGACGAGGGCGATATCGTGTTGCGCCGGGTGATCGACGGCCAGCAACTGGCGGACGAGCATCAGCGCGAGGATGCGGTCCGGTCGGTTCGCCGCGATCTGCTGATCCAGGAAGGGCGGATGGAGGACGATGTCATCGTCGCCCTGCGGCAGCGTGCCCAGGTGCTCAGCTACGGGACGTGAGTTTTCCTGCTCTGCGCAAGTTAAAACGCCGCCCCTGGGGCGGCGTTTGCGTTACTGGCCTGCAGCTACAGGGGCGTGCTTTTGTAGTAGCGGACCTTGGCTGCGATGCTTTGGGGGGCGGCATTCCTGCTCCAACCGAGATGGCGGATAGCGCCCTGCACAGTTACACAGCCCCCTGTTGCCGCATCACCGCAATAGCCGCCGCGTCATACCCCAGCCCGCCCAGCACCTCATCGGTATGCTCGCCCAGCCCCGGCCCGATCCAGTCCGCCGAGCCAGGCGTGTCGGAGAGCTTGGGCACGATGCCCGGCATGCGGAAGGGCTTGCCGTCCGGCAGCTTGGCCGAGAGGAACATCTCGCGGGCGAGGAACTGCGGGTCGGCGAACATATCCTCGGCGGAGTAGATGCGGCTGGCTGGCACTTCGGCTTCGCCCAGTACCTTCAGCACGCTGTCCAGGGGCTCCGAGCGGGCCCAGCGGTCGATCACCCCGTACAGCTCGTCGCGGCGCTGGTCGCGCCCGGCGTTGTCCGCCAGTTGCGGGTCATCCGCCAGGTCGGTGCGGCCGATGGCGAGCATGAAGCGGCGGAAGATCGCGTCGCCGTTGGCGGCGATCTGCACGTGCTTGCCGTCGGCGCTGGTGTGCACGGAGGAGGGCGTGATGCCGGGCATGATGTTGCCGGTGCGCTCGCGGATGAAGCCGAACACATCGAACTCCGGCACCATCGATTCCATCATGGCGAACACCGCTTCATACAGCGCCACGTCCACCACCTGCCCCTGTCCGCCATTGATCTCGCGGTGGCGCAGCGCCATCAATGCGCCGATCACGCCCCACAGCGCGGCGATGGAGTCGCCGATGGAGATGCCGGTGCGCACCGGCGGGCGGTCCTCGAAGCCGGTGATGTAGCGCAGCCCGCCCATCGACTCGCCCACCGCGCCGAAGCCCGGCTGGTCCTTGTAGGGGCCGCTCTGGCCGAAGCCGGAGAGGCGCACCATCACCAGACGGGGATTCAGCGCGTGAATCACGTCCCAGCCCAGGCCGAGTTTTTCCAGCACGCCGGGGCGGAAGTTCTCGATCAGGATATCCGCCTCGGCCAGCAGCTTCTTCAGCACGTCGCGCCCGGCCTCGTGCTTGAGGTTGAGGGTCAGCGAACGCTTGTTGCGGGCCTGCACGAACCACCACAGCGAGGTGCCTTCGTAGAGCTTGCGCCACTTGCGCAGCGGGTCGCCGCCGTCGGGCGATTCGACCTTGATCACCTCGGCGCCGAATTCCGCGCACAGGCGCGAGGCGAAGGGACCGGCGATCAGCGTGCCAAGCTCGATCACTTTGAGGCCGGCGAGGGGTTTGGTTGTGGTGTTCATCGGTCGGTCCGTTCGGCGGGTGGTCGGCGGACTTTACCGCCCACGTGGGCGTTCGAACAGGCCGCCGGGCCGGCCGTCCGCCATCGGTGCTTTGCGCAGGCGGCGGGCGCGCGTAGAGTAGTTGCATTCGAGTGCGTTTCCATCTTCAGCTCGCCTGGTTTCGGGCAGGTACTTCGTCATGTGCTCCTCTTCTTCAAGACAGCCCGATGCTCTTGTGGCGCTCCCCGGCGGATGCGCGCAGGCCGACGGCGAGGGGGCTGCATGACGTTGTATTTGCCGACGCTGATCGTCGTCGACCTTTATGTGCTGACCCTGGTCGGCGTGCTGATGGCGTTCGCCTGGCACAGCGGCCGTCGCGAACCGACCCTCGGCTACATGAGCGCCGCGCTGCTGCTGGGCGCGCTCGGTACCGTCCTCGGCACCCTGCGGGGGATGAACATCGACCTGGTGCCGATCCTGCTGGGCAACATCGTCCTGTACCTCAGTTCGGCGCTGAGCTGGACCGCCCTGCGCGTGTTCGCCGGACGCAAGCCGCACTGGCCGCTGATCGGCGCCGGGGCCGCATTCTGGGCGCTGCTCTGCCTGATCCCGGCGTTCTACGAATCCCTGGCGGCACGGGTTTTCGCCAATACGGCGATCATCCTCGTCTACTGCCTGGCCGGCATCGGCGAACTGTGGCGCAGCCGCCACAAACTGGAGGTGGAGCTGCGTCCGATCCTGGCGCTGATGCTCTTCCATACCGGTACCTACGCGGTGCGCCTGGCGGTCGACCGTGGCATGCCATTCCAGAGCGTGACCAGCAACGGCCAGGGATCGACCTTCTTCACCCTGCTGGTCTTCGAAACCATGCTGTTCGCCATCGGTATCGCCTTCGCCACCCTGGCGATGGTCAGGGAGCGCGCCGAACTGCAGTTCCGCAGCGCCGCCCTGAGCGATCCGCTGACCGGCGTGGGTAACCGCCGCGCCTTCATGGAGACCGGCGAGCGCCTGCTGCGGCTGTGCGCCGAGCGGGGCGAGCAGGCATCGTTGCTGCTCTGCGACCTGGACAACTTCAAGCGTCTCAACGACTCCTACGGCCACCCTGCCGGCGACCGCGTGCTGGTGGAGTTCAGCCGCATCACCGCCTCGCGCATGCGCAAGCAGGACCAGTTCGCCCGCATCGGCGGAGAGGAGTTCGCCTGCCTGCTGGTGGCCGCCGATACCGAGGGTGCCTGCCAGGTGGCCGAGCGGGTGCGCCGGGAGTTCGCCGAGCTGCCGTTCATGGCCGAGGGCCAGCTCAGCGTCAGCATCGGCATCGCCACCACCCGCGAGGCCGGGCATGACCTGCTGCGCCTCTTGTCGCTGGCCGACCAGGCGCTCTATGCCGCCAAGGCCAAGGGCCGCAACCGCATCGAACTGGCCGCGCCGGAGCCGGGAACCGACCGACGCCCGCGTACTTGATCAACCGAGCCGGTGCTTTCGCGGTAGACTTGCCGCCTTCGAAAAATCGCCGGGAACCCTCATGGCCCTGTCCGCCACGCCCTACAAAGCCGATATCAGCCTGACCGACCTCGACCGTGGGGTCTACGAGACCCTGCGCTTCACCGTCGCCCGCCATCCCTCGGAAACCGAGGAGCGCCTGGCGGTGCGCCTGCTCGCCTACGTCATCTGGTACAACGAGCAGCTGGCGTTCGGTCGCGGCCTGTCGGACGTGGAAGAGCCATCGCTCTGGGAAAAGAGCCTGGACGACCGCGTGCTGCACTGGATCGAAGTCGGCCAGCCCGACGCCGACCGCCTGACCTGGTGCTCGCGTCGCTGCGAGAAGCTGACCCTGGTCGCCTACGGCAACCTGCGCGTGTGGACCACCAAGGTGCTCGACAGCGTGCGCCACCTGAAGAACCTCAACGTCGTCGCCATGCCCCAGGAGCCGCTGGAGGAAATCTCCCGCGACCTGCCGCGCTCGATCAACTGGACCGTGATGATCAGCGAAGGGACCCTCTTCGTGACCGACGAGCGCGGCCAGCATGAACTCCAGGTTGAATGGCTGATGGGCGAACGCTGATCCGGAGCTGCTGCGTGTCGGCCGGGCTGCGTTGGCGACAGGCTCGGGCGTGCTCATTTGCTGCAGCAAACTCCGCCGCCCAAGCCTGCCGCCGCCTTGCCCGGCTCTAGCTCGCAAGCTCCGGGCGAAATTCAGACACGTACAACTGGAACACCCATGCGCATCGAATCCCGCCCCCTCCCGCCAACCCTGCCCGACCTGGGCGACCTGCCGCCGCTGCTGACCCGTCTCTACGCCGCCCGTGGCGTGCAGAGCGCCGCCGAGCTGGACAAGGGGTTGGCGCGACTGATTCCCTACCAGCAGCTCAAGGGCGTGGACGCGGCGGTGGAACTGCTGGTCGATGCGCTGGAGAAGGGCCAGCGGATTCTCTACGTCGGTGATTTCGACGCCGACGGCGCCACCGCCAGCAGCGTCGGCGTGCTGGCGCTGCGCATGCTCGGCGCGACCTGGGTCGATTACCTGGTGCCCAATCGCTTCGAATACGGCTACGGCCTGACCCCGGAAATCGTCGCCGTGGCGCTGGAAAAGCGCCCGGACCTGCTGGTCACCGTGGACAACGGCATTTCCAGCATCGACGGCGTCGCCGCCGCCAAGGCCGCCGGCTTGCGCGTGCTGGTCACCGACCACCACCTGCCGGGACCGGAACTGCCCGCCGCCGACGCCATCGTCAATCCGAACCAGCCCGGCTGTGAATTTCCCAGCAAGGCGATGGCCGGTGTCGGCGTGATCTTCTACGTGATGCTCGCCCTGCGCGCGCGCCTGCGTGAGCGCGGCTGGTTCGCCGCGCGCGGCATCGCTGAGCCGAACCTCGCCGAACTGCTCGACCTGGTGTCCCTGGGCAGTGTCGCCGACGTGGTGCCGCTGGACGCCAACAACCGCATCCTGGTGCACCAGGGCCTGGCGCGCATCCGCGCCGGCCGTGCCCGGCCGGGCCTGCGGGCGTTGCTGGAAGTGGCCGGGCGCGATGGCCGCCGCATCACCTCCACGGACCTGGGCTTCATCCTCGGCCCGCGCCTGAACGCCGCCGGGCGCCTGGACGACATGTCCCTCGGCATCGAACTGCTGCTCTGCGAGGACGAGGCCCTGGCCCGCGACATGGCGGTGCAGCTCGATGCGCTCAACCAGGACCGCAAGGCCATCGAGCAGGGCATGCAGCGCGAGGCGCTGGCCCAGCTCAAGGAACTGCCGATGGAGGAGATGCCCTTCGGCCTGTGTCTGTTCGACGCCGAATGGCACCAGGGGGTGATCGGCATCCTCGCCTCGCGCCTGAAGGAACGTTACCACCGCCCGACCATCGCCTTCGCCGATGCCGGCGACGGCAGCCTGAAGGGGTCGGCGCGCTCGGTGCCGGGCTTCCACATCCGCGATGCGCTGGACGCCGTGGCCGCCCGCCATCCGGGGCTGATCAGCAAGTTCGGCGGCCATGCGATGGCCGCCGGCCTGTCGCTGCCGCAGGAAAACTTCGGCGCCTTCGCCGCCGCCTTCGACGCCGAGGTGCGCCGCCAACTGGACGAGGACGATCTCACCGGACGCCTGCTCTCCGACGGCCAGCTCGGCGCCGAGGAGTTCCACCTGGAGCTGGCGCGGGCGATCCGCCAGGCCGGTCCCTGGGGCCAGCATTTCCCCGAACCGCTGTTCCACGGCGTGTTCCAGGTCGTCCAGCAGCGCGTCGTCGGCGAGCGTCACTTGAAGCTGGTGCTCAAGACCGAATGCGGCTCGCTGCAGTTGGATGCCATCGCCTTCAACATCGACCGCGAGGTCTGGCCCAATCCCACCGTGCGCTGGGCGGAAGTGGCCTACAAGCTGGACGTCAACGAGTTCCGTGGCAACGAGACGGTGCAGTTGATGGTGGCGCATATCGCGCCGCGCTAGTCCTCGCCAGTATTTCGTAGGATCGAGCCTTTCGTAGGAGCGAGGGGGACGCCATCGTTATTGCTCGCGAACAGGCTCGCCGGTTGTGCCGTTGCTCGGGCGGGTTCGCGAGCAAGCTCGCTCCTACAGGGCACCTCTAAAAACCCAGTTTTTGAGCTGAATGCAAGGCGTGTGGAAGTGACTGGCGGCAAAAGTTCAGGCCTGACACTTATCGCAACGGGTGCAATGCAGGCCGAAGACGCCGGCCTGTTGTCCTCCTCACGCCATCTCCAGCAGGCTCGACATCCTTTTCAGGTTGTACACCGCTGATTTGATCGTCAAACCAAACTGCGCGCGTGCCATCCCGATGCTGCGGATCGTCTTGCCGCCCATCTGTGCCAGGCTGGCAAATATGTGCTCAACCCGAGCGCGTGGGCTGGCGATGCGCTTGTTGCGTGCCTTGTCCCGCTCTGTGATCGGCTTGCCGGCTTGCCCTTTGCGCTGAATGTGCGGGCGCCATCCATTGAGCTTGAGCCAGCGTTCGCGTGGCTTGTCGTGATAGCCACGGTCAGCCCAGAAGCCCCGGCTGCTGTTACCCCGATCCAGCACATCGATCAAATGAAGCGTGTCGGCCTCGCTGGCATCGCTCACCCGCACGTTGCGGATCAGCTTGTGCCGGCGATCCACGCTGACCGACAGCTTGTAGCCGAAGTACGATTTGCCGTGCTTCTTTGTCCAGCGCGCCTCGACATCCTTTTGCCGGCGCTTGGCTGGTTTCCACTCGACGGGGGCTGCTCGCTGCTTCACGAATTCCTGTTCTTCAGCCGTGTTGTGCTGGGTTGGAGCGCGGACGATGCTGGCATCGATGATCTGTCCTTCGCGGGCGTTGAAGCCGTTGAGCTGCAGTTGGCGCTGCACTTCATCAAAGATCAGATGCTCGACCTTGGCCTGAACGAGCCGCTCACGGAAATTCCAGATCGTATTGCGATCCGGCATACGCGCGGTGTTCTTCAGCCCGGCAAAACGCTGAAAGCTCATGCGGTCGAGTAGCTGAAACTCCATCTGCTCGTCGGACAAGTTGAACAACTGCTGCAAGACCAGCAGGCGCGTCATGAGCTCTGTCGGGTACGGAGGCCTACCGCCTTTGGCGCGACTCGGGCGAGGAACCCAGCGGTCGATCTCCTCGGCCATGAGGCGGAAGTCGACATGCTTGTTCAGCAGTGCCAGCGGATCACCCAAGCTGTCGAGTTTCGCTTCGCGTTCCTGGTCGGCAAATAGGCTTAGCATGCGCTGGCAGTCCTGTGGTTCGGGGACTCAGATTTTAATGGGAACGGCCGGTTTTTGGAGGTTCCCTACAGTCGGTCTCGGCAGACAGTAGGGCGAATAACCTGGAACAGGTTATCCGCCGGCTCCCTGCTGGCGGATAACGCTGGCGCGTAGGCCGGTGATTCGGCTACGCAACTACGCGGCTACGGCGCGTAGGCGGCAGGCACGGTGGCGGGTAAACTGGCGCCTAGCCCGCCACCCGCCGATTCAGGAGCTGCCGTGTCACAAGATCATTCCTCCCTGGCCGCCTTCGCGCTGGAAACCCCGGCGCCCCTGTATGCGCGGGTCAAGGAAATCATCCTGCAGCAGATCCGCAACGGCGTGTGGAAGCCCAACTCCAAGCTGCCCTCGGAGAGCGAACTGTTCGCCCTGCTGGGGGTGAGCCGGATGACCATCAACCGTGCGCTGCGCGAGCTGACCATCGAGGGCGTGCTGGTGCGCCTGCAGGGCGTCGGTACCTTCGTCGCCGAGCAGAAGGGCCATGCCGCACTCTTCGAGATCCACAATATCGCCGAGGAGATCACCGCCCGCGGTCACGAGCACCGTTGCGAAGTGGTGCTGCTCGAACCGCTCCCCGAGGGCGCGGATCTGTCCATGCCGTTCGAGCTGGAGAACGTCAGCCGTATCTTCCACTCGGTGGTGGTGCATTACGAGAACGACGTGCCGGTGCAACTGGAGGAACGCTTCGTCAACGCCGAAGTGGCGCCCGAGTATCTGCAGCAGGACTTCACCCGCATCACGCCCTACGCCTACCTGATCCAACTGGCGCCGCTCACCGAGGGCGAGCACGTGGTCGAGGCGATCAATGCCGAGGCTGCGGACTGCAAGCTGCTGCGCATCAAGCGCGGCGATGCCTGTCTGCTGATTCGCCGGCGTACCTGGTCTGCGAAGGGGCAGGTGGGGGCGGCGCGGTTGGTCTATCCGGGGTCGCGTTATCGTCTCGAAGGCCGCTTCGGGCAGTAGCCGTTCCGTCGTCTCTCCGGGGCGGAATGTCCGCTCCGGATGCACCGCTTTGTTACCCTCGCGCACCAGGTTGTTACTTTTTCACCTTTCCTTCTCGCTGGTTCGTTCGCATCCGGCAGGCCGTGAATCTTCCACTCGGACATTTCGCGGCGATCTTATCTATTTGAAATAAAAGATCTTATTCCAATTTCCGAACGGCCCCCGCGGAGCACCGGCGCCATCTGGCCTTCACTTTGCATTGTCTTGTATATACAGGTTGATATAAGGCTATATACCTATCAGGTAACAGCAGATGACCAAGACGTTTCTGCATACCCGTTTTCGCCACGCCGGAATGACCTCCGGTGAACCCCTGGCGCCACCACCCGCAAGTGAGGAAGACCCGATGAGCTCCACCGGCCGTTACCGCGATACCGAAATCCGTGCCCCGCGCGGCACCCAACGCAGCGCCAAGAGCTGGCTGACCGAAGCGCCGCTGCGCATGCTGATGAACAACCTCGACCCGGAAGTCGCCGAGAACCCGAAGGAACTGGTGGTGTACGGCGGCATCGGCCGCGCCGCGCGCAACTGGGAGTGCTACGACAAGATCGTCGCCACCCTCAAGGAACTGAATGACGACGAAACCCTGCTGGTGCAGTCCGGCAAGCCGGTCGGCGTGTTCAAGACCCACGCCAACGCCCCGCGCGTGCTGATCGCCAATTCCAACCTGGTGCCGCACTGGGCCAACTGGGAACACTTCAACGAACTGGATGCCAAGGGCCTGGCCATGTACGGCCAGATGACCGCCGGCTCGTGGATCTACATCGGCAGCCAGGGCATCGTCCAGGGCACCTACGAAACCTTCGTCGAAGCCGGCCGCCAGCACTACGACGGCAACCTCAAGGGCCGCTGGGTGCTCACCGCCGGCCTGGGCGGCATGGGCGGCGCCCAGCCGCTGGCCGCGACCCTGGCCGGCGCCTGCTCGCTGAATATCGAATGCCAGCAGAGCCGCATCGACTTCCGCCTTGCCAGCCGTTACGTCGACGAGCAGGCCAAGGACCTCGACGACGCCCTGGCGCGCATCGCCAAATACACCGCCGAAGGCAAGGCCATCTCCATTGCCCTGCTGGGCAACGCCGCGGAAATCCTCCCGGAACTGCTCAAGCGCGGCGTGCGCCCGGACATGGTCACCGACCAGACCTCCGCCCACGACCCGCTCAACGGCTACCTGCCGGCCGGCTGGACCTGGGAGCAGTACCGCGACCGCGCACAGACCGAACCGGCCGCCGTGGTCAAGGCCGCCAAGCAGTCCATGGCCGTGCACGTCAAAGCCATGCTGGAGTTCCAGAAGCAGGGCATCCCGACCTTCGACTACGGCAACAACATCCGCCAGATGGCCAAGGAAGAGGGCGTGGACAACGCCTTCGACTTCCCCGGCTTCGTCCCGGCCTACATCCGCCCGCTGTTCTGCCGTGGCGTCGGTCCGTTCCGCTGGGCCGCGCTGTCGGGCGATGCCGAGGACATCTACAAGACCGACGCCAAGGTCAAGGAGCTGATCCCTGATGACGCCCACCTGCACAATTGGCTGGACATGGCCAAGGAGCGCATCAGCTTCCAGGGCCTGCCGGCACGCATCTGCTGGGTCGGCCTGGGCCAGCGCGCCAAGCTGGGCCTGGCGTTCAACGAGATGGTGCGTAGCGGCGAGCTGAAGGCCCCGATCGTGATCGGCCGCGACCACCTGGACTCCGGCTCGGTGTCCAGCCCGAACCGCGAGACCGAAGCCATGCGCGACGGCTCCGACGCCGTGTCCGACTGGCCGCTGCTCAACGCCCTTCTGAACACCGCCAGCGGCGCCACCTGGGTTTCGCTGCACCACGGCGGCGGGGTGGGCATGGGCTTCTCCCAGCACTCGGGGATGGTGATCGTCTGCGACGGCACCGACGAAGCGGCGGCGCGCATCGCCCGCGTGCTGACCAACGACCCGGGCACCGGCGTGATGCGCCATGCCGACGCCGGCTACCAGATCGCCATCGACTGCGCCAGGGAGCAGGGCCTGAACCTGCCGATGATCACCGGCTGAGGGCCGAACCATGAGCAACGTGACTGAACTGCCGACCCCACAACCGCTGATGGGCGTGCGTGTGCTGGACCTCAGCCGGGTGCTGGCCGGCCCGCACTGCACCGCCATGCTCGCCGACCTCGGCGCCGAGGTGATCAAGTTCGAAGTGCCGGGGCACGGCGACGACAGTCGTCACCTCGGCCCGTTCAAGGACGGCGAGAGCGTCTACTTCGGCCTGATCAACCGCGGCAAGCGCAGCGTCGAACTGGACTTCAAGGCGCCCGACGACCTGCAGCGCTTCTACCGGATGGTGGCCGACGCCGACGTGGTGGTGGAGAACTTCCGTCCCGGCGTCACCCAGCGCCTGGGCATCGACTTCGACAGCCTCAAGCGGCACAACCCCAGGCTGATCTACGCGAGCATCTCCGGCTTCGGCCAGAACGGCCCGCTATCGCGCCGCCCGGCCTATGACATCGTCGCGCAGGCGATGTCCGGGCTGATGAGCGTCAGCGGTTTCCCCGAAACCGGTCCGACCCGCAGCGGCGAGGCGTTGGGCGACCTGTGCGCCGGCATCTACGCGGCCTGGGCGATCAGCAGCGCGCTGTTCGCCCGCGAGCACCAGGGCAGCAGCGCGCAGTACATCGATGTCGCCATGTTCGACGTGCTGGTCAGCCTGCAGATGACCGGCCTGTCCAACCTGTTCGCCCACGGCCGGGCGCCGGGGCTGGTGGGCAACCGCCACCCGGTGTCCACGCCCTTCGATACCTACCGCGCCGCCGATGGCCTGGTGGTGATCGCGGTGGCCAGCGACAAGCTGTTCCGGCGCTTCTGCGAAAGCATCGGCCGCGCCGAACTGGCGGAGGATCCGCGTTTCGCCGACGACCCGTCGCGCACCTGCAACGAACAGGCCTTGCGCGCCGAGATCGAGCGCTGGACCGGCGCGCGTAGCGTCGAGGACGCCTGCGACCTGCTGCTGGATGCCGGGGTGCCGGCGTCGCCAGTGTGGAACCTCGCCGAGGCCACCGGCAGCGAGCAGGCACAGGTGCGCCAACTGCTCGTGCAACCGGGCGACGGCCAGCCGCCGCTGGTGCCGCAACCTGTCTACTTCAACGGGCGCAAGCCCCATGCCGCCACGCGCGCGCCTCGCCTGGGCGAAGCCAATGCCGTGTTCGGCCTCGACAACCGTGCTGGAGCTGTCCAATGAACTTTGCAATCGACGCCACCGAACTGGCCATCGTCGACTCGGCCGAACGCGTCTGCCGCGACGTCCTGGCCGCCAACGCGCAACGCTACGACGAAGAGGAGAGCTTCTGCGCGGAAAGCCTGCAGGCCCTGGGCGAACTGGGCTTCATGGGGATCAACCTGCCGGAGACCTATGGCGGCTTCGGCATCGGCAGCCTGGCCATGAGCCGGGTGGTCGAAGCGGTGTCCGCCGCCTGTGCCTCCACAGCCTCGGCACTCACCGCGCACTTCCTCGCCACTGACTCGATCCTCATCGGCGGCAGCGAGGAGCAGCGCCAGGAATGGCTGCCACGCTGCGCCTCCGGCGAACTGTTGGGGGCCTTCGGCCTGACCGAGCCGGCAGCCGGTTCCAACCCGGCGGACATGCGTACCCGCGCCATGCGCGAGGAGGGGGGGTGGCGTATCCGTGGCAGCAAGCACTACATCACCAACGCTCGCGAAGCCGACTTCATCGTCCTCTACGCCAAGACCGATGCGGAAGCCGGCGCCCGTGGCATCAGCGCCTTCATGATTCCCAAGGGCACCGCCGGCGTCACCTTCGCCAACCCGGAAAAAACCATGGGTCTGCGCGGCAGCACCATCTACGAGCTGGCGCTGGATTGCTGGCTGCCCGCCGAGGCGCTGTTGGGGCAGGAGAACCAGGGTTTCCGTACCGCTATGGAAGTGCTCGACCGTGGCCGCGTGGAAGTCGCCGCCATGTCCCTGGGGATCGCCCGCGCAGCCCTGGAATACGCGCTGAAGTGGGTGGACGAACGGCAGATCGGGCCCAAGCCGCTGTCCGCCTACCAGGGCACCCAGTGGCGCATCGCCGACATGTACGCGCAGTTCGAAGCGGCGCGCCTGCTGACCCAGCAGGCGGCGGCGCGGCGCGACAGCGGCGAGCGCTTCAGCCTGGAATCGGCCACCGCCAAGCTGTTCGCCGCCGAGGCCTGCGGCTTCATCACCGACGCCGCGCTGCAACTGCATGGCGGCTACGGCTACATCCGCGACCTGCCGCTGGAGCGTTTCGTGCGCGATGCGCGGATCCTGCGGATCTTCGAGGGAACCTCCGAGGTGCAGAAGATCATCATCTCCCGCGCCGTGCTGGATGCCGCCCGCCATTGACGGCAGGTACGGGGCGGCCGTGCTGGCCGCCCCGGCGAATCAGGAAACGCTGTGCATAACAACAACAGCGCGGCCGGGTGAGCGGCCGTGCGCGAGGAGAAAGCCTCATGGCTGGTAAGTCCCTGATCGAAACCCGTTCCATCGACTACATCCCCGAATCCGAGCGGCATGGCCGGCTGTTCAGCCAGTTCACCCTGTGGTTCGGCTGCAACCTGCAGATCACCGCGATCGTCACCGGCGCCCTGGCCGTGGTGCTGGGCGGCGACGTGTTCTGGTCGCTGATCGGCCTGCTCATCGGACAGGTCTTCGGTGGCGTGGTCATGGCCCTGCATGGTGCTCAGGGGCCCAAGCTGGGGCTGCCGCAGATGATTTCCAGCCGCGTGCAGTTCGGCGTGTTCGGCGCGGTCATCCCGCTGGTGCTGGTGTGCGTGATGTACGTCGGCTTCAATGCCACCGGGACGGTGCTGGCCGGCCAGGCCATCGGCCAGTTGGCGCATGTCAGCGACACCCTAGGCATCCTGGTCTTCGCGGCGGTCATCGTGGTGGTGACGGTCTGCGGCTACCGAGTGATCCACTGGCTGGGCAAGGCTGCCAGCGTGCTGGGTATCGTCGCTTTCGCCTACCTGTTCGTGCGTCTGCTGTCGGTCAACGACATCGGCAGGCTGCTGGAGAACCGCCACTTCGCCTGGAACACTTTCCTGCTGGCGGTCTCGCTGGCAGCGTCCTGGCAGATCGCCTTCGGTCCCTATGTCGCCGACTACTCGCGCTACCTACCCAGCCAGACCTCGTCGCCGAAGACCTTCCTCGCCGTGGGTCTGGGCTCGGTGATCGGCTCGCAGACCTCGATGGTGCTCGGCGTGTTTGCCGCGGCGCTGGCCGGCAAGGCCTTCTCCGGCCAGCCGGTGGCCTATGTGGTCGGCCTGGGCGCCAGCGGCATGCTGGCCGCCGCGCTGTTCTTCAGCGTCGCCTTCGGCAAGGTCACCATCGCCACGCTCAACGCCTACGGCAGCTTCATGTGCATCGCCACCATCATCAGCGGCTTCCGCGGCCACCTGGAGGTGACGCGGCTGCAGCGCCTGCTGTTCGTGCTGCTGATCGTCGGCCTGTCCACCGGCCTGGCGCTGGCCGGGCAGCATTCCTTCCTCGCCGCGTTCAAGTCGTTCCTGCTGTTCCTGCTGGCGTTCTTTACCCCCTGGAGCGCGATCAACCTGGTGGACTACTACTGCATCACCCGCGAACGCTACGACATCCCGGCGCTGTCCGACCCAGATGGTCGCTATGGCCGCTGGAACTGGACCGGTATCGGCGTCTATTGCTTCGGCGTGCTGGTGCAGATGCCCTTCATCGACAGCGGCTTCTACGCCGGCCCGCTGGTGGAGACGCTGGGTGGTGTGGACATCTCCTGGCTGGTCGGCCTGGTGTTGCCGGCGCTGGTCTACTACCTGCTGGCGCGCAATAGCCAGGGGCATGTGCCGGCTCGGCTGATCTCGCCGGAAGCCGGCGACCCGGCGAGCTGAGCCGGAGCGTCGAGGCGGCGAGGGAAACCTGTCGACGCGAAATCCTTTTGCAGATTTTGCCCCGCTCATTCGTCTTGTTAGTAAGAGTCCGTGCCGCTCCCATTGGGTGAGGCACGGACAGGACGACAAGAACGGAGGCCCGAATGCCTGTTTCCCCTTGCTGCGAATCCGTACCCGCCGCCCGGACGGAGGTGCGTCCATGACGGTCGTCGCCGAGCTTTCCGCCCGCCGTACCCAACGCCGCTCCCGCCAGTTGCTGGAACAGGCCGGCCTGCGTTGCAGCCTGCCGCGCCTGAAGCTGCTCGACGCCCTCGCAACGCTGGGCAGCAGCACCGCCGCCGAGCTGCATGCGCATCTGCAGGGCCCCGGTCCGTCGATCACCTTCGACTGCGTCAGCCAGAGCCTGCGCCGCCTGCACCAGAGCGGCATGCTGGTGCGCGACGAGCGCAAGCGCTACAGCCTCGACCCCGCGTTCGACGGCACCGTGCCGGCCCGGGAAGCGGCGTTGGCGGACGGCTGAACCAGGCGCTCGGGCGACGATTACCCGCATTGCCCGGCGAACCCGGTCTACAGTTGTAGGACAAGAACTGAAGACCAGAGGGAGTTCCGCCATGAGCCAGTTGTTCGAGCCCTTGACCCTGCGCCAGCTGACCCTGCCCAACCGCATCGCCGTTTCGCCCATGTGCCAGTACTCGGCCCAGGACGGGCTGGCCAACGACTGGCACCTGGTTCACCTGGGCAGCCGCGCCGTGGGGGGCGCCGGGCTGGTGATCGTCGAAGCCACGGCCGTCGCCCCGGAAGGGCGGATCAGTGCCGAAGACCTGGGTATCTGGAATGACGAACAGATTGAGCCGCTGCGTCGCATCACCCGCTTCCTCGAATCCCAGGGCGCGGTAGCCGGTGTGCAGCTCGCCCACGCGGGGCGCAAGGCCAGCACCTGGGCGCCGTGGCTGGGCAAGCACGGTTCGGCGCCGGTCAGCGAAGGCGGCTGGATCCCGGTGGCGCCGTCGGCCATCGCGTTCGACCCGCAACACACCACACCCATAGCCCTGAGCGAGGAGCAGATCGCGACCATCAAGCAGCAGTTCGTGCGCGGCGCCGAGCGCGCCCTGGCCGCCGGCTTCAAGATCGCCGAGGTGCATGCGGCCCACGGCTATCTGCTGCATCAGTTCCTTTCGCCCTTGTCCAACCAGCGCCGCGACCAGTACGGCACCTGCTTCGAGAACCGCATCCGTTTCCTCCTGGAGGTCACCGAGGCCGTGCGCGCAGTCTGGCCGCAGGAGCTGCCGCTGTTCGTCCGCCTATCCGCCACCGATTGGGTGGAGGATGGCTGGAACCCCGATGAAACCGTGGAGCTGGCGCGCCGCCTGAAGGACCTGGGTGTGGACCTGGTGGACGTGTCCTCCGGCGGCACCGCGGTGAACGCCGAGATTCCGGTGGGGCCGGGCTACCAGACGCAGTTCGCCGAGCGCGTGCGCAAGGAGGCCGGGGTGGCCAGCGGCACTGTCGGCATGATCACCGAGCCGGTGCAGGCCGAGCACATCCTGCGCACCGGCCAGGCCGACCTGATCCTGCTGGCCCGCGAACTGCTGCGCGACCCCTACTGGCCGCTGCATGCCGCCGATGAACTGGGCGGCCAGCCCGTGCCGTGGCCGCCGCAATACCTGCGCGCGGCGCAGCGCGGTACGCCGCAGCGCAAGGCGTTCGGGCAGGTCTGATGGATGACCGGGTCACGCGGGCCAGCCCCGCGTGACCTTTGGGTCATGAAAATAATTGAAATGTGATGTGTGCCGCACAATGGCATTCTGATGCTAGGCTTGTCGTGCTCGCGCAAGGACTGCGCAAATTACCCACCGGAGCCCGCATGGACGCATCCGCCACGCCCGCCGTCATCCCGCAATCCGAAATCGCCCTGCTGGCGAATATCCTTGCCCTGGCCACCCGCAACATGACCAACCTCAGCCTGTTGATCACCCAGTTGTCGGTGGAGCTTGGCCATAGCCCCGATCCGCACTTGCAGCGCGTGGGTCAGCGGTTGCTGGCGGATGTGGATGTGCTGTCGAAGTCGCTGGATACCCAGTGGGAGCTGATCGGTACCCTGGCGCGCTTCTGCCCGCTGCTGTCACGCACGCCGCTGACCAAGCCGGCGCTGGTGACGGAAATCCACATCACCGAGCTGCCGGACCGCCCCCTTTGACCGGAATCACCTCCTGGCCCGCGCGGTGCGCCTAGCCTTGTCGAGTCATCCCGCAAAGGAGCTCGACCATGAAAGCGCTGATATACCGCGGTGTCGGCGACATCGCCCTGGAGGAACGTCCCGACCCGCAGATCCAGGCGCCGGGAGATGCCGTCGTGCGGGTCGTCAAGACCACGCTGTGCGGCACCGACCTGCACATCATCAAGGGCCATGTACCGGCCTGTAAGCCGGGGCGGATTCTCGGCCACGAGGGCGTCGGCATCGTCGAGCAGGTTGGCGCCGGCGTCAGCCAGTTCAAGGTCGGCGACCGTGTCCTGATTTCCTGCATCAGTTCCTGCGGCAAGTGCGATTTCTGTCGCCGGGGCATGTCTTCGCACTGCCGCACCGGCGGCTGGATTCTCGGCCACCTGATCGACGGGACCCAGGCCGAGAAGGTCCGCATCCCCCACGCCGATACCAGCCTCTACCCGATTCCCGCGGGCGTCGCGGAGGAAGCGATGGTGATGCTCAGCGATATCCTGCCCACCGGCTTCGAATGCGGCGTGCTCAACGGGCGGGTGCAGCCCGGCGGTAGCGTGGCGATCGTCGGGGCCGGTCCGGTGGGCCTGGCGGCGCTGCTGACCGCGCAGTTCTATTCGCCGGCGAAGATCATCATGATCGACCTCGACGACAACCGCCTGGCGGTCGCCCGCCAGTTCGGCGCCAGCGAATGCCTGAATGCGGGCGATGCGCAACTGGTCGACAAGGTCATGGCGCTGACCGACGGGCTGGGGGTGGACAGCGCGGTGGAAGCGGTGGGCGTGCCGGCGACCTTCACCCTGTGCGAGAACATCATCGCGCCCGGCGGCGACATCGCGGTCCTCGGCGTCCACGGTGCGCCGGTCGAGTTCCACCTGGAGCGCCTGTGGTCGCACAACATCACGCTGCGTACGCGCCTGGTGGATGCGGTGACCACGCCGATGCTGCTCAAGAGCGTGCAGGCCGGCAAGCTCCAGCCGGAGCAACTGATCACCCACCGTTTCGCGCTCGCCGATATCCTCCAGGCCTATGAAACCTTCGGCAAGGCGGCGGAGAACAAGGCACTGAAGGTGATCATCGAGACCTGAGCGGAGTCTTCGCGAACAGGTGCCGCAGAACCACCGGGTCATGGCGGATCATCGAGGTGTGGGCGGGCAGGTATTCGCCGGTGGCGGAGCCTTGCATCATGCGGCAGGCGCCGGCGAAGAAGCGGAACACGTCGGTCTCCCGCCACGCCCTCGCCACCTTTGCCCAGGTCGTAGGCGCCGAGGATCGGCAGCATGGTCACGATCATCACCAGCATCGCCACCACGTTGGCCACTGGCACGTCGCGCGGGCGGCCCCGCTGGTTGAGCAGCCAGATCGGCAGGGGGATAGGCGACGAGAGACCCGTGTCCGGGCGTGGGGTCGGCCCGCAATATCCGGAAGCACACTGTCGCTGCGTCTGGCGGGCGCGCCGGGCTAGAGTCGGAATCCATCTTTTTCGATAGACAGTGGAGATCGCCATGAACACTCGCGGCCTGCTCGATCAACTCCTCAGATCCGGCCAGGACCTCCTGCAGAACAAGGGCGTGGCCCGGCAGGAAGGCGGCCAGCAATCCGGCAATGGCGGCGGCCTGGACCTGGGCAGCCTGCTTTCGGGCGCCGGTGGCGGCGCCCTGGCGGCGGGCGCGCTGGGCCTGCTGATGGGCAGCAAGAAGGCGCGCAAGATCGGCGGCAAGGTCGTCACCTATGGCGGCCTCGCGGCACTGGGCGTGCTCGCCTACAAGGCATACGGCAACTGGCAGCAGAAACAGGCCAGCGCCCCGCGCGGCGAGCCGCAGACCGTCGATCGCCTGCCCCCGGCCCAGGCCGAGCAGCACAGCCACGCCATCCTGCGGGCCATCGTCGCCGCGGCGAAAGCCGACGGCCATATCGATGATCGCGAACGCCAACTGATCGACGGCGAGATCGCCAAGCTCACCGGCGACGTCGAGCTGCAGGGCTGGCTCGACCGCGAACTGGCCAAGCCGCTGGACCCGAGCGAAGTCGCCCGCGCCGCCACCAGCGAGGAAATGGCCGCCGAGATGTACCTCGCCAGCCTGCTGATGGTCGACGAGACCAACTTCATGGAGCGCGCCTACCTCGACGAGCTGGCCCGCCAGCTGAGCCTCGACGCCGGCCTCAAGGCCGAGCTGGAAGCCCAGGCGTACAAAGCGTTGCAGGCCGTGCCGGCGTGACGTCCCTGGCAATCGCCAGGAAATGACCGCTCCGGGCCGCGCCCGGCCAATGCGCGGGCCTTCCGGCGCCAGTTTCCGCCGCCGGGACCCCGCCTCTGGCGCGCAGGCCGGCGAACGGCGCTGGCGCATCGGTGAGGCGGGGCTATCGTTGCCCAACGCACTGCGCGCGTTGGCGAGGGTCATTTCATGAACACAACCGATTTGCTGGAACAACTGCTGCGGGCCGGCCAAGGCTCCGTGGCGCAACAGGGGGGCGGTGGCCTCGGCGGTCTTGGCGGCCTACTGGGCGGTCTGCTCGGTGGCGGGGCGGGCGGCGGCTCAGCCGGCGGCCTGGGCGGCGTGCTGGGCAGCATGCTCGGTGGCGGCAGCACGGGAGGCAGCACGCCCCAGGGGCGCTCCGCTTCCGCTGGCGGGGTCAACTACGCCATGCTCGCCTCGCTGGGCATGATGGCCTTCCAGGCCTACCAGAACTGGCAGCGCCAGCAGCAGGCGGCCGCTCCGCAACAGGCGCCGGTCACCGTCGACCAGCTTTCCGGTGACGACGCCGAAGCCCACAGCCACGCCATCCTCATCGCCCTGATCGCCGCGGCCAAGGCCGACGGGCGTATCGATGACAAGGAAAAACAGGCCATCTACGCCGAGATTTCCCGTCACGCCGGCGAGCCCGAGCTGCAAGCCTGGCTCGACGCCGAAGTGGGCAAACCGCTGGACGCCGCCGACGTGGCGCAAGCCTCGCAAGGCGATGCCGGCATGGCCGCCGAGATGTACCTGGCCAGCGTGATGCTGGTGGACGACCAGCAGGACGCCGAACGCACCTACCTGGACGAACTGGCCTACAACCTCAACCTTGCCCCGGAGCTACAGGCGCACCTGGAGCAGCAGGCGAAGAGCGGCGGCGAAGTCGCCTGAAACATTTTGCGACCGAGCGCGCAGGAGCCTTCGCATACTCGCGCGGTCCAACAGGGCGGGTGCATCCCGAGCGATGCACTCGTCTTTCAATCGGCAAGGAGGCTTCATGCCGTTCACGCGTTTCACCCTGTCCACCGCGCTGCTGCTCAGCGCCACCGCTACCCTGGCCAACGCCGCCAAGCTCGAAGACGTTGCACCCTATCCCAAGGCCGAGGACGGCTTCGTCCGCCAGGTCATCCACCTGCCCAGGCAGGCCCATGAAGAAGACTTCAAGGTCGAGATCCTGGCCGGCAGGACGTTGACCGTCGACTGCAACCGCCAGCGCCTGGGCGGCACCCTGGAAGAGAAGATCCTGGAAGGCTGGGGCTACTCCTACTATCGCCTGGACAAGGTCAGCGGCCCGGCCAGCACCCTGATGGCCTGCCCGGACGGCAAGACCCGCCAGGACTTCGTCGCGGTGGTCGGCGAGGGCTTCGTGCTGCGCTACAACAGCAAGCTGCCCATCGTGATCTACGCGCCGAAGGACGTCGAAGTGCGCTACCGCCTCTGGTCGGCATCCGACCAGGTCGAACACGCCCGCGCGGAATAACCCCGCGTGCCGTGCAGCTCGCTCCCTGCAGGAGCGAGCTTGCTCGCGAACCGCCCAGGGCCGAACGCTCAGGGAATGCCTTCCGGATGATCCCGCTTCGGACCAGCGTCTACGCTTTACCGACGCCCTCGCCGGATCGACTGGAGACCCCGATGAACGCCGACCAACGCACGGCACTGATCAGCGTGCTGCACACGCGTTTCGAAAAACACGCCAACCGCCACCCCGGCATCGACTGGGCCAGGGTCCAGGCCCGCCTCGAATCCAGCCCGGAAAAACTGCGCACGCTCGACGCAATGGAGAGCACCGGCGGCGAGCCGGATGTGATCGGCCATGACGCGACCACCGACGAATACCTGTTCGTCGACTGTTCCGCCGAAACCCCCGCTGGCCGCCGCAGCCTGTGCTTCGACCGCGCGGCGCTGGACGCCCGGAAAGAGAACAAGCCCGGCGGCAGCGCGCTGGAGCAGGCCCAGGCCATCGGCATCGAACTGCTCAGCGAAGCGCAGTACCGCGAACTGCAGACGCTCGGCGAGTTCGATCTCAAGACCTCCAGCTGGGTACAGACGCCTCCCGCCATCCGCAAGCTTGGCGGCGCGCTGTTCTGCGACCGCCGTTACGACACCGTGTTCGTCTACCACAACGGCGCCCAGTCCTATTACGCCGCGCGCGGCTTCCGCGGAATGCTGCGGGTCTAGCCGCGCTGCGCATCCGTAGGGGCAACGGTCTTCTTCCGGATAAATCCCGTGCCTGTGTTTTCCCTTCACCCCGGCCCTCGCCCTCTGGAACGGGGGCGCAGCCAGGGCTCGGGTGAGAGGTGTCGGGGGTTTGCTCGCGAACGGACGTTCCCGCAGGCGTGCAGGGCGGATAACGCCAACGGCGTTATCCGCCCGACGTTGGCGCCGCAGTTTTTCCTTCCACCAGGATTCCCTGTTCTCTCCCGCACAGCTCCATCAGAAAATCCCACACCAATCTCAGACGTACCGACCGGTGCAATTCCCGTCGAGTGCACATCCAGTACTCCCGCTCGATGAACTCTTCCGGCAGCACCGGCACCAGCAGCGGATCAGGCAGGCCCATGAACTGCGGCAGGATGGCAATGCCGATGCCGGCCTGGGCGGCCTGTTGCTGGGCGACCACGCTGGTGCTGCGGAAGACCACTTGCGGGTGGCGGCAGAAGCTGTGGTGGAACATCAGTTCCTGGCTGAACAGCAGGTCGTCCACGTAGCCGATCCACGGGTGCTTGCACAGGTCCTCGCGGTCGCGCAGGGGCGGGGCGTTTTCCAGGTAGGCGGGGCTGGCGAACAGGCTCAGGCGGTAGCGGGTCAGGCGGCGGCTGATCACCAGGTCGGCGCTGGGGCGTTCGAGGGTGATGGCGATGTCCGCCTCGCGATTGGTGATGCTGACGAAGCGCGGCACCGACACCAGCTCCACTTCCAGCCCCGGGTAGCGCCGCATCAGTTCGCCCATGCGCGGGGCGAGAAACAGGGTGCCCAGGCCTTCGGTGACGCCGATGCGGATCTGCCCCAGCGGCGAGATGGCCTGGCTCATTTCCTCCTGGGCGAGCAGGGCGGTGTTTTCCATCGCCTCGGCGTGCTTGAGCAGCGCCTGGCCGGCCGGGGTGAGCTGGTAGCCGCCGGTGTGCTGGGCGAACAGCTGGGTGCCGAGGTCGCGCTCGATGTTCTCGATGTGCCGCGCCACCGTGGCGTGGGTGGTGTTCAGGCGCTTGGCGGTGGTCAGCAGCCGACCGCTGCGGTGCAGTTCCAGGAAGTAGCGCAGGTCATTCCAGTCGAACATCGTGGCGACTCTCATTGTTAGAAAACGCACAGCAGGTGACTTTAAACGTTCGTATTTTTATCGCGAACGAACGACTAGGCTCCATCGTCATACCCAAAAGAACAAGAACGACGAGGGACTTTCCATGCCCCAGGCGCTGGATGCATATGACTACCTGATCGTCGGCGCAGGTCCCGCCGGCTGCCTATTGGCCAATCGTCTATCGGCCAACCCGGGCAACCGCGTGCTGCTGCTCGAAGCCGGCGGCCCGGACAACTATCCCTGGATCCACATCCCCGTCGGCTACCTCTATTGCATCGGCAACCCGCGCACCGACTGGTGTTTCGACACCGAGCAGGTGCCGGGCCTGAATGGCCGGTCGATCAAATACCCGCGCGGCCGCACGCTCGGTGGCTGCTCCTCGATCAACGGCATGATCTACATGCGCGGCCAGGCGCTGGACTACGACGGCTGGGCCGCCGAGGGCAACCCCGGCTGGGGCTGGACCGACCTGCTGCCGCTGTTCATGAAGATGGAAGACCACTTCGCCGGCACCAGTACGCTGCACGGCTCCGGCGGCGAATGGCGGGTGGAGCGGCAGCGGCTGTCGTGGACGATCCTGGATGCCTTCCGCGAGGCGGCGGCGCAGTCGGGCATCCGCTCGGTGGAGGACTTCAACGGCGGCGACAACGAAGGTTGCGGCTACTTCCAGGTGAACCAGCGCAGCGGCGTGCGCTGGAATGCGTCGAAGGCGTTCCTGCGGCCCATTGCCAAGCGCCCGAACCTTACCGTGCTGACCCATGTGGAAGCCCTCCGCGTGCTGTTGGAAAACGGCCGCGCCAGCGGACTGGAAGTGAACTGGCAGGGCGCGCGCCGCGAGCTGCGGGCCACGCGCGAAGTGATCCTCTGCGCGGGGGCGATCAATTCGCCGGTGCTGCTGCAACGCTCCGGTATCGGCCCGCGCGACCTTCTGGAGAGGCACGGCATCGGCGTGCGCCATGAGCTGCCCGGCGTCGGCGGCAACCTGCAGGATCACCTGCAACTGCGCCTGATCTACCGCATGAGCGGCGCGCCGTCGCTGAACCAGATCGCCTCCACCGTCTGGGGCAAGATGGGCATGGGCCTGGAGTATCTGTTCAAACGCAGCGGCCCGCTGTCGATGGCGCCCAGCCAGCTCGGCGCGTTCGCCAGGTCCGACCCGAATCAGCGTTCGGCGAACCTCGAATACCACGTGCAGCCATTATCGCTGGAGCGCTTCGGCGAGCCGCTGCACAACTTCCCGGCGTTCACCGCGTCGGTCTGCGACCTGCGCCCCCAAAGCCGGGGCAGCGTGACCCTGCGTTCGCTGGACCCGCGCGACAAGCCGATCATCCAGCCCAACTACCTGAGCCACCCGGAGGACCTGCGCGTGGCCGCCGACGCCATCCGCCTGACCCGGCGCATCGCTGCGGCGCCGGCGCTGGCGCGCTTCCGCCCGGAGGAGTTCAAGCCCGGCCCGGATTACCAGACCGAGGAAGACCTGCACCGCGCGGCCGCCGAGATCGGCACCACCATCTTCCACCCGGCCGGCACCTGCCGCATGGGCCAGGGCACGGGTGCGGTAGTGGACAGCCAATTGCGCGTACACGGCATTCCCGGCCTGCGCATCGCCGACGCCTCGATCATGCCCAGCCTGACTTCCGGCAACAGTTGCTCGCCGGTGCTGGTGATCGCCGAGAAGGCGGCGCAGATGATCTTGAGCGAACCGAAGCGCCACCCGGAGGTCATCCCCTCTACTGCGAATGAGCAGCAGCAAGCCCCCGTAGCGTGACGGTGATCCCGTCCTCTCACGCTTTTGACGTGAAACTCCGCTCCCGGCCGCTGAGGTGTCGGGCGGTTCGCGAGCAAGGACTGGGCGTCCCCCTCGGTCCTGCAAGGAGCAACATCGAAACGCTATCGCGCGGTGTGAAAGCCGTGGCAGTAGAGGCTGAAACAACAATAAAAGCCCCAGCAGGGGCAGGAGAGCCCGCAATGTCTGATCCAGCAGTGACGAGTGCGACACAGAGCAGGACCTACGAGCGGCAGGTGTCGTCACGCCGCGAAGAGCGCAAGGTGATCTTCGCCTCGTCGCTCGGCACGGTGTTCGAGTGGTACGACTTCTTCCTCTACGGCGCGCTGGCGGCGGTCATCAGCAAGCAGTTCTTCGCCGGGGTGAACGACACCACCGCCTTCATCTTCGCCCTGCTGGCCTTCGCCGCCGGCTTCCTCGTGCGACCCTTCGGCGCGCTGGTGTTCGGCCGCCTGGGCGACATGATCGGGCGCAAGTACACCTTCCTCGTCACCATCCTGCTGATGGGCCTGTCGACCTTCGCCGTCGGCCTGCTGCCGTCCTACGCCAGCATCGGCGTGGCCGCGCCGATCATCCTCATCGCGCTGCGCATGCTGCAGGGCCTGGCGCTGGGCGGCGAGTACGGCGGCGCGGCGATCTACGTGGCCGAGCACGCGCCGGCCAACAAGCGCGGCAGCTACACCAGCTGGATCCAGTCGACCGCCACCGGCGGCCTGCTGCTGTCGCTGCTGGTGATCCTCGCCTGCCGCCAGCTCACCGGCGACCAGTTCGAGACCTGGGGCTGGCGCCTGCCGTTCCTGCTGTCCATCGTGCTGCTGGGCATTTCCACCTGGATTCGCCTGTCGATGCACGAGTCGCCGGCGTTCCTGAAGATGAAGGCCGAGGGCAAGACCAGCAAGTCGCCGCTCAAGGAGTCCTTCACCAACTGGAAGAACCTGAAGATCGTCCTTACCGCGCTGTTCAGCATCAACGCCGGGCAGGCGGTGACCTTCTACTGTGCGCAGTTCTACGTGCTGTTCTTCCTCACCCAGGTGCTCAAGGTGGACGGCGCCCTGGCCAACGAACTGCTGGTCGTCGCGCTGGTGATCGGTGCGCCGTTCTTCGTGGTGGCCGGCTGGCTTTCCGACAGGATCGGCCGCAAACCGGTACTGTTGGCGGGCCTGCTGCTGGCGACGGTGGGCTACTTCCCGCTGTTCCAGGCGTTGACCCATTACGCCAACCCGCAGATCGACCAGGCGTCGCGCACCGCGCCGATCACCGTGATAGCGGACCCGGCAACCTGTACCTTCCAGTTCGATCCGGTCGGCAAGGCCAAATTCGACAGCCCCTGCGACCAGGTGAAGACCCTGCTGGTGAAGAGCGGCGTGCCCTATGGCTCGCAGGCGGCGCCGGCCGGCAGTGGCGTGGTGGTGACCGTCGGCGAGACGCGCATCGAAGGTTTCGACGCCGCTGCGCTGAGCGCCGCGGTGAAGGCGGCGGGCTATCCGGCCAAGGCGGATGCCGAGCAGGTGAACAAGGGCATGGTGATCGCCATCCTGGTGGCGCTGGTGCTGATCTCCTGCCTCTGCTACGGCCCGCTGGCGGCGCTGATGGTGGAGCTGTTCCCGACCCGCATCCGCTACACCTCGCTGTCGCTGCCGTACCACATCGGCAACGGCTGGTTCGGTGGTCTGCTGCCGACCCTGTCGTTCGCCCTGGTGGTGTACACCGGCGATATCTTCTATGGCCTGTGGTATCCGGTGCTGATCACGGCGGTGAGCCTGGTTTGCGCGCTGCTGTTCCTCAAGGAAACCCGCCACAACGACATCCACGCCGACTGACCGGCCGGGCATGAAGGGCGCCTGCGGGCGCTCTTCGTGTTCATTCGGCGGCTTCGGGCTCGCCTGGACGCCGTCGCTGGAATACCCTTGCGGGATTTTCCGGCGCACGTTGTGCCGGGCCCTTCGTGGAGAAGCACCGAGCATGAGTCAGGCATTCGTCACCGTTACCGTCAGCGCCGAGCACTGGGGGCGTGAAACCGAGGCGGTGGACAACCCGCGTGTCTCGGCCAGCCTGAGCGCGCCGGAGCCGGGCATCATCAAGCTGAGCTTCGACGGCCAGCTGGATGCGCCGGAGGAGCCCACCCATGTCTGTGTGACGCTGGAAAACGGGTTGTCCTATTACGGCGAGATCAAGGATGGCGCGGCGAACGAGACGGGCGGCTGGCTGACCTTCGACGGCGAGCTGATCGATCTGGAAGGATTCTGAGCCCGGGCCGGCTCTCGTAGGAAGCGGGACTTGTCCGCGAGATCCATCGCGGCCGACTCGGTGCGCCATGTGAACACCGGCGTCATTCGCCCGCGGTGCTGTTGAAGGAAGCCTCAATGAAAAACCGGCCACTCGGGCCGGTTTTTCATTGCCTGTGGATAACCCTCACTGCCGCGGGATCATCCCCTCGATACGCTTGGCGAAGGCATTGGCCAGGTCGCCGTCGGCGAGCAGCAGCAGGTAGTCATGGTCCGACTTGGCTGCCGGGGCGATGCGGTACTTGAGCGTGCCGGACGCCACCTGGCCCACTACCGGCACCGACAGCGTGCCGACGCATTCCAGGACGCCACTGTCCGGGTCCTTCTCGATGATGGCCACGTCCTTCAGTTCGGCCTTGGTCAGTGCATCGGCCTGGCTGGACAGCGACCCGCTGAGGAAGATCTTCACCAGTTGGTTCTTCACGTCGTCCGACCCGCAGACCTTGGCCTGGTTGCCGCCGCAGGCGCTCAGCAGCGCAGCCGCAGCCAGCACGGCCGACAATTTCAACACATTCATCTATCCACCCCGTGGCATTCCATGATGGCTATTGGATACGTCAGCGTAGGAAAAATTCCCTGGCCAGACGATAAATCGCGCACCCATGCCGCTCATGACGGTGCAGGTGGGCCGGCCGGCCCATCGCGGCCTGGGCAGGGCAACACTGTCGGCCCGACAGATCGGACGATTCAACCCAGCGTCAGCCAGGCCAGTGCGGCGTAGCGGCCGACCTTGGCCAGGGTCACCAGCAGCAGGAAGCGCCAGAGCGGCTCGCGCATCACACCGGCGATCAGGGTCAGCGGGTCGCCGATCAGCGGCGCCCAGCTCAGCAGCAACGACCAGCAGCCGAAGCGCCGGTAACGCGCCTGGGCTTTTTCCAGCGTCTGCGCGCTGACCGGGAACCAGCGCTGGTCATGCCAGCGTTCGATGCCGCGCCCCAGCACCCAGTTGACCAGCGAGCCGAGCACGTTGCCCAGGCTCGCGGCCAGCAGCAGCGACCAGAGCGGGTATTGCCCGCCGAGCAGCAGGCCCACGAGCACCGCTTCCGATTGCAGGGGCAGCAGGGTGGCGGCGCCGAAGGCCGAGAGGAAAAGGCCGGCGTGGGCGGCCAGGGCAAGGGACAGCATGGGGGAAATTCGATGGCCTTCCGGGGCGGGGAAAAGTGCTGGAAATTTGGAATAAAGAGGCGAGCTTTAGACGTGTCCAGATACTATATGTCCTATCTTGCTGAGGACTTAGTAGGAATTTTCATTCGCGAGCCTAAGCTTTCCCGAATGCACGTCCGTCAGCATGTCTCGATCATTTCTGGGGAACGCTGTGAAGAACTGGACTCTACGCCAACGCATCCTGGCCAGCTTTGCTGTCGTCATCGCCATCATGTTGCTGATGGTGGTGATCTCCTATGTCCGCCTGCTGGACGTGGAATACAGCACGGAGCGGGTCAGCCGCGATGCCATGCCTGGGACCTACGCCCTGACCACCATGCGCTCGTCCTGGACCGACAGCATCCTGATGGTGCAGATGCTGGTCGGCCTGAGCGAGGACAAGCCGCTCGACGCGGCGGGTCGCCAGGCGTTCCGTACCAACCATGAGGCGCTGCTCGAGCGCCTCGCCCGCTATGAAGCGACCATCCACGAGGACCGCGACCGCCAGATGCTGGCGCGTTTCAAGCAGCAGGCGCAGGACTACGACGTGCTGCTGGGGCAAGTGCTGGAGCAGTACGGCACCGATCGTATCGCGGCGCGCAAGCTGCTGGTGGAGAAGCTGGATCCGGCCTGGGACACCGGGCGCAAGACGCTCAACGACCTGATCGACCTGAACAGGCAGATCGCCGACGCGGCCGCCGAAGAGATCGTCATCGAAGTGCAGCGGGCCAAGGTCATCATGCTGGTGTCGCTGCTGCTGGCCATCATCGTGGCGGCGATCTGCGGGCTGTTGCTGATGCGCGCCATCACCGAGCCGGTGCGCCAGATGGTGCGCGGGCTGTCGTCGATGGGCGGCGGCGACCTGACCACCCGCCTGGAGCTGGAACGCAACGATGAGTTCGGTGTGATCGAAACCGGCTTCAACGGCATGGCCGAAGAGCTCAAGAGTCTGGTGTCGCAGGCGCAGCGTTCGGCCATCCAGGTGACCACCTCGGTGACCGAGATCGCCGCCACCTCCAAGCAGCAGCAGGCCACCGCCACCGAGACGGCCGCCACCACCACCGAGATCGGCGCCACCTCGCGGGAAATCGCCGCCACCTCGCGCGACCTGGTGCGCACCATGACCGAGGTGTCCTCGGCCGCCGAGCAGACTTCCACCCTGGCCGGCTCCGGCCAACTGGGCCTGGCGCGCATGGAAGAGACCATGCACCACGTGATGGGCGCCGCCGAGCTGGTCAACGCCAAGCTGGCGATCCTCAACGAGCGCGCCGGCAACATCAACCAGGTGGTCACCACCATCGTCAAGGTGGCCGACCAGACCAACCTGCTCTCGCTCAACGCCGCCATCGAGGCGGAGAAGGCCGGCGAGTACGGCCGTGGTTTCGCCGTGGTGGCCACCGAAGTGCGCCGCCTGGCCGACCAGACCGCCGTGGCCACCTACGACATCGAGCAGATGGTCCGCGAGATCCAGTCCGCCGTGTCCGCCGGCGTGATGGGCATGGACAAGTTCTCCGAGGAAGTGCGCCGTGGCATCGCCGAGGTCGGCCAGGTCGGCGAGCAGCTCTCGCAGATCATCCAGCAGGTGCAGGCGCTGGCGCCGCGCGTGCAGATGGTCAACGAAGGCATGCAGGCCCAGGCCACCGGCGCCGAGCAGATCAACCAGGCGCTGGTGCAACTGGGCGAGGCCACCGGGCAGACCGTGGAATCCCTGCGCCAGGCCAGCTTCGCCATCGATGAACTGAACCTGGTGGCCAACGGACTGCGCAATGGCGTTTCCCGCTTCAAGGTCTGACGCGGCTATGGCCGGCAGGCTCTACCTGCAGTTCCGCCTCGGCGCGGACCGCTATGCGCTGGACGTGCACGACGTCATCGAAGTGCTGCCGTTGCCGGCGCTCAAGCGCCTGCCCGAGGCGCCGGCGTGGGTCGCCGGGCTATACGCCCATCGCGGCGAGCTGCTGCCGGTGCTCGATCTCAGCCAGCTCGCCTTCGGTCACGGCGCGCCCCGGCGCACCAGCACGCGCCTGGTGCTGGTGCGCTACCGGGTGGATGCGCAGGCCATCGAACAGCATCTCGGGCTGATCCTGGAGCAGGCCACCCACACCTTGCGCCGCGATCCGGCGGCCTTCCGCGACTATGAGCTGGACAACGGCGCCGCCCGCTACCTCGGCCCGGTGCTGGAGGACGAGCAGGGACTGTTGCAGCGCGTGGCGGTCGATCAATTGCTGACCGATGAGGCGCGCGAGCGTCTGCTGCGCGATGCGGGGAGTGCGGCATGACCGATGCGCGCTTCGCCCGGCTGCTCAAGGAGCGCATCGGCCTGGACGCCGAGTCGGTCGGCGACGCGGTGATCGGCCGTGCCGTGCGCCAGCGCAGCGTCAAGGTGGCCGGCGGCGATGCCGAGCGCTACTGGGAACGCCTGCAGGTGTCCGCCGAAGAAGTGCAGGCGCTGATCGAGGCGGTGATCGTCCCGGAAACCTGGTTCTTCCGTTATCCGGAGTCCTTCGCCGCGCTGGCCCAGCTGGCCGGGCGCCGGGTCTGCGAGCTGGCCGGTGCGCGCCCCTTGCGCCTGCTCAGCCTGCCGTGCTCGTCGGGCGAGGAGCCTTATTCGATCGTCATGGCGCTGCTCGACGCGGGGCTGGCGCCTTCGGCCTTTCAGGTCGACGCGCTGGACGTCAGCCGCCCGGTGCTCGAACGCGCCGAGGCGGGCCGTTACGGGCGCAACTCCTTCCGTGGTGCGAACCTGGGGTTCCGCGATCGTCACTTCACCGGCACGGACAGCGATTTCCAGATCAGCGAGGCCGTGCGGGCGAAGGTGCAGTTCCGCCTGGGCAACCTGCTGTCGCCGTCGCTGCTGGCCGGCGAGGCACCCTATGACTATGTGTTCTGCCGCAACCTGCTGATCTATTTCGACTGCGCGACCCAGGAACGGGTGGTGGACGTGCTGCGCCGCCTGGCGCGCGAGGACGGGGTACTGTTCATCGGCCCCGCCGAGGCCAGCCTGCTATCGCGCCAGGGGTTGCGGCCGCTGGGCGTGGCGCAGTCCTTTGCCTTCCCGCTGGACAGCCAGACCCAGGCGCCGGCGGCGCGCCCGGCATTGGTGCCGCCGCCGCCCAGGCGTACCGCGCCGGCGACGAAATCCAGCGCCGCGCCGGTGCGTCCGCGCGCGCCGAAGCCGTCTCCACCGATCCCGCGCCTTGCGTCGGCCAGCGCCAGCCTCGAAGACATTGCCCGGCTGGCCAATTCCGGCCAGGCCGCCGAGGCACGCCAGCGTTGCGAAGCGCTACTGGCCGAACAGGGCCCCAACGCCGAGGCGTTCTACTGGCTGGGGCTGCTCAGCGACGCCCAGGGGCGGGGGGCGCAGGCGCAGGGCTACTACCGCAAGGCGCTGTACCTGCAACCCGATCATCAGGAAAGCCTCCTGCATCTGGCCGCGCTGCTCGCCGCCCAGGGCGACCAGGAGGGCGCCCGGCGCCTGCAGGAACGCGCCGCTCGAGGAGTGAAGCGCGATGCCTGAATACGACTACGAATTGCAACTGGATGATCGTGCCGAGCCGGTGGAGGACTGCTGGAACCGCATCGGTGTGCGCGGCGACAAGTCCTGCCCGCGGCTCGTCGAGCACATCCATTGCCGCAACTGCCCGGTCTATGCGGCGGCGGCCATTCGCATGCTGGACCGCTACTCGCTGGGCGGCGAATCCGCCGCGCCGGCGCCGGTGGCCGATGAAGCGGCGCCCGAGGACGGGCTCGCCTACCTGATTTTCCGTCTCGGCGATGAATGGCTGGGGCTGCCGACCCGCGCCCTGGCGGAGGTCGCCTCCGAATGCGCGGTGCACTCACTGCCGCACCAGCGCTCGCCGGCGCTGCTGGGCGTGGCCAATGTGCGGGGAACGCTGGTGGCCTGCATCTCGCTGGGCGAACTGCTCGGCCTGGATCGGGGCACCGGCGTTGCCAACGGCCGGCGCGTGGTGCCGCGCATGTTGATCCTGGCGGCCGGCAGCGGGCCGGTCCTGTCGCCGGTGGATGAGGTGGACGGCATTCATGAGCTGGACAGCGCCACTGTGGTGGCTGCGTCCGGGCCAGCGTTGGCGGCCAACGATCGTTTCACCCACGGCGTGTTGCAGTGGAGCGGACGCAGTGTCCGCCTGCTTGACCCCGAGGCGTTGCTGGAAGCCGCCACCCGGAGCCTCGCATGACCCCGGATCAGATGAAGGATGCCTCGATGCTGGAGCTGTTCCGCCTGGAGGCGGAGGCCCAGACGCAGGTGCTCAGCCAGGGCCTGCTGGCGCTGGAGCGCAACCCGGGCCAGGCCGACCAGTTGGAAGCCTGCATGCGCGCCGCCCATTCGCTGAAGGGCGCGGCGCGGATCGTCGGGCTGGATGCCGGCGTACAGGTCGCCCACGTGATGGAAGACTGCCTGGTCGGCGCCCAGGAAGGGCGCCTGCTGCTGACGCCGGAGCACATCGATGCGCTGCTGGCCGGCACCGATATCCTGCTGCATATCGCCGATGCCCAGGCCGAGCGGGCCGAGCAGGCGCAACAGGCGGTCCCGGCGATGGTGGAGCGCCTGCAGGCGCTGGTGAGCGGGCAGGCGGCGGTACGCGCCGCGCCGCCCGTGCCGGCGGAAATGCCCCCGCTCGCCGAGCCCGAGGCCGCCGTCGAGCAGCCGCCGCGCCGTCGCTCCGGCGACAGTGACGACGCCGGCGAGCGTGTCCTGCGGGTTACCGCCGAACGCCTCAACCAGTTGCTCGACTATTCCAGCAAGGCACTGGTGGAGTCCCAGCGCCTGAAGCCGCTGCTCGACTCGTTGCAGCGCCTGAAGCGTGTGCAGGCCAGCGCCAGCCGCGTGCTGGATGGCGCCCGCGACGCCGTCGGCGGCGCCAACCTCGAACCCGAAGCGCAGACATACCTGGCCGACGCGCGGCGGCTGGTCGGCGAATGCCAGCAGTTGCTCAGCGAGCAGATCGCCGAGCTCGACGAGTTCAGCTTCAAGGCCGGCCAGCGCGCCCAGTCGCTCTACGACACCGCGCTGGCCTGCCGCATGCGGCCTTTCTCCGACGTACTCGCCGGGCAGGCGCGGATGGTCCGCGACCTTGGCCGCTCGCTGGGCAAGGCCGTGCGCCTGGACATTCAGGGGGCCACCACCCAGGTCGACCGCGAGGTGCTGGAAAAGCTCGAAGCGCCGCTCACGCACCTGCTGCGCAATGCCGTCGACCACGGCATCGAGTCCCCCGAGGTGCGCCTCCAGGGCGGCAAGCCGGAGGAGGGCCGCATCCAGCTGCTGGCCCGGCACCACGCCGGGATGCTGGTGCTGGAGCTGCAGGATGACGGCGCCGGGGTCGATCTTGAGCGCCTGCGCCGCGCCATTGTTCGCCGCCAGCTCTCCACCGGGGAGACCGTGGCGCGGCTGACCGAGGATGAGCTGCTGGCCTTCCTGTTCCTGCCCGGCTTCAGCATGCGCGAGCAGGTCACCGAAGTGTCCGGCCGGGGCGTCGGCCTGGACGCCGTACAGCACATGGTGCGCCAGCTGCGCGGCGGCATCCGCATGGAGCAGGTGGGGGGGCAGGGCGCGCGCTTCCACCTGGAGGTACCGCTGACCCTCTCGGTGGTGCGCAGCCTGGCGGTCACCATCGGCGGCGAAGCCTACGCCTTCCCGCTGGCGCATATCGAACGCATGCGCCGCCTGGCGCCGGCGGAGATCGTCCAGCTCGAGGGGCGCCAGCAGTTCTGGCACGAGGGGCGGCACGTCGGCCTGGTCGCGGCCAGCCAGTTGCTGCAACGCCCCGAGGGCAACGCCAGCGACGAGGAGATCGCCGTGGTGGTGATCCGCGAGCGCGACAGGCTCTACGGCGTGGCGGTGGAGCGTTTCATCGGCGAGCGGACCCTGGTGGTGCTGCCGCTCGACCCGCGCCTGGGCAAGGTGCAGGACGTGTCTGCCGGCGCGCTGCTGGACGACGGCACGCCGGTGCTGATCCTCGATGTTGAGGACATGTTGCGCTCGGTGGAGAAGCTGCTGGCCACCGGCCGCCTGGAGCGCATCGACTCCGCCGGCCGCCTGAGCGGTCCGCAGCGCAAGCGCGTGCTGGTGGTGGATGACTCGCTCACCGTGCGCGAGCTGGAGCGCAAGCTGCTGCTCGGTCGCGGCTACGACGTCGCCGTGGCGGTGGATGGCATGGATGGCTGGAATGCGCTGCGTTCGGAGCATTTCGACCTGGTCATCACCGACATCGACATGCCGCGCATGGACGGCATCGAGCTGGTCACCCTGATCCGCCGCGACAGCCGCCTGCAATCGCTGCCGGTGATGGTGGTGTCCTACAAGGATCGCGAAGAAGACCGCCGGCGCGGGCTCGACGCCGGCGCCGACTATTATCTGGCCAAGGCCAGTTTCCACGATGAGGCCCTGCTGGATGCGGTGGTCGACCTGATCGGAGGTGCGCAGGGATGAAGATAGGGATCGTCAATGACATGCCCCTGGCGGTGGAGGCGATGCGCCGCGCGCTGGCCTTCGAGCCGGCGCACCGGGTGGTCTGGGTAGCCTCCAACGGCGCGGAAGCCATCGAGATGTGCGCCGCGCAGAAGCCCGACGCGGTGCTGATGGACCTGCTGATGCCGGTGATGGATGGCGTCGAGGCCACCCGCCGGATCATGGCCCAGAGCCCCTGCGCGATCATCGTGGTCACCGTCGACCTGGAGCAGAACATGACCCGGGTGTTCGATGCGATGGGCTATGGCGCGGTGGACGCGGTGAACACCCCGGCCATCGGCAGCGGCGATGCCTACGAGGCCGCCCGCCCGCTGCTGCGCAAGCTGCAGAACCTGGCCTGGCTCAACGCCCCGCGCAATGAACGTCCCCCGGCCACCATCGAACCGCTGCGCCGGGGCAGCGGCGCGCGCCAACTGGTGGCCATCGGTTCCTCGGCCGGGGGCCCGGCGGCCCTGGCGGAACTGTTCAGCCAACTGCCGACGAGTTTCCCCGCCGCCATCGTGGTGGTGCAGCACGTCGATGAAGTGTTCGCCGCCGGCATGGCCGAGTGGCTCTCGACCCAGGCGCGCATCCCCGTGCGCCTGGCCCGCCAGGGCGAACTGCCGCAGCCCGGCTGCGTGCTGCTGGCCGGCACCAATCACCATATCCGTCTGCTCAGGAACGGCGAGCTGGCCTACACCGCCGAGCCGAGCAGCCATATCTACCGTCCGTCCATCGACGTGTTCTTCGACAGCCTGGTGGAGAACTGGAACGGCGACGCCGTCGGCGTGCTGCTCACCGGCATGGGCCGCGACGGCGCCGAAGGGCTCAAGCACATGCGCGAGCGTGGCTTTCTCACCCTTGCCCAGGATCAGGACAGCAGCGCTGTCTATGGCATGCCCAAGGCCGCAGCCGCGATCGGCGCCGCCGTAGAGATACGTGCGCTGGGCGATATCGCTCGCCGTCTTGCCGAGGTTTGCGGCTAGGAGCTTTCATGAACCCGATACAGAGTAATTACCCCGTGACCACTCCAGGCGATTCCGCCGTGATGGTGCTGTTGGTCGATGACCAGCCGATGATCGGCGAGGCCGTGCGCCGCGCCCTGGCGGACGACCCCAACATCGACTTCCACTTCTGCTCCGACCCGCAGAAGGCGATCGCCGTGGCGATCCAGATCAAGCCGACCGTGATTCTCCAGGACCTGGTGATGCCCGGCGCCGATGGCCTGGCGCTGGTGCGCGAGTACCGGGCCAACGTGGCGACCCGCGACATCCCGATCATCGTCCTGTCGACCAAGGAGGAGCCATCGGTGAAGAGCGCGGCCTTTTCTGTCGGCGCCAACGATTACCTGGTCAAGCTGCCCGATGCCATCGAGCTGGTGGCGCGCATCCGCTACCACTCGCGCTCCTACCTCGCGCTGCTGCAGCGCGACGAGGCCTACCGCGCCCTGCGCGAAAGCCAGCAGCAGCTGCTGGAAACCAACCTGGTGCTGCAGCGGCTGATGAACTCCGATGGCCTGACCGGGCTGTCCAACCGCCGCCATTTCGACGAGTACCTGGAAATGGAATGGCGCCGTGCCCAGCGCGAGCAGACCCAGCTGTCGATTCTGTTGATCGACGTGGACCACTTCAAACCCTACAACGACACCTTCGGCCATGTTCAGGGCGATGAGGCGCTGCGCCAGGTAGCGACGGCGATCCGCGCCAGCTGCAGCCGTCCGTCGGATCTGCCGGCGCGCTATGGCGGCGAGGAGTTCGTCCTGGTGCTGCCGGGTACCTCGCCGGGCGGTGCGCGCCTGCTGGCGGAAAAGCTGCGACGCTCGGTGCAGGAACTGGGGATAGCCCACGAACTGCCGCAGCCCGGCGCGCCGCTGACCGTCAGCATCGGCGTGGCGACGCTGACGCCGCAGGCCAGTCAGCCGTATCGCCAACTGATCGAACTGGCCGACCAGGCGCTCTACAACGCCAAACACGGCGGCCGCAACCAGGTGGGGATCGCCGATCCGGCGGCTGGCTGAGGCGTGCTGATCGGTTGACGACGCTTTGTCGTCAACCGAAATCGGCTGACGAAAAATCACTCAATCAGGGTATACTTGCCGGCTTTTCTACGCCCTTTACCCGTGAGAGTTGCCCGTCATGGAAATCCAACCGATCCTCAACAGCATCAAGGACCTCTCCGACCGCACCCAGTCCATTCGGGGGTATCTTTGACTACGATCTGAAACATGATCGTCTGATCGAAGTAAACCGCGAGCTGGAAGACCCGGCGATCTGGAACAACCCCGAATACGCCCAGAACCTGGGCCGCGAGCGCGCCACCCTGGCGCAGATCGTCGAGACCCTCGACGAGCTCACCGGCGGCCTGGCCGATTCGCGCGACCTGCTGGACATGGCGGTCGAGGAGGACGACGAAGGCGCCGTCAACGACGTCGCCAGCGAAGTCGAACGCCTGCGCGAGATCCTCGAGAAGCTGGAGTTCCGCCGCATGTTCAGCGGCGAGATGGACCCGAACAACGCCTACCTGGACATCCAGGCCGGCTCCGGCGGCACCGAAGCCCAGGACTGGGCCAACATGCTGCTGCGCATGTACCTGCGCTGGGCCGACAAGCACGGCTTCGACGCCGAGATCGTCGAGCTGTCCGAGGGCGAAGTCGCCGGCATCAAGGGCGCCACCGTGCATATCAAGGGCGAGTACGCCTTCGGCTGGCTGCGCACCGAGATCGGCGTGCACCGTCTGGTGCGCAAGAGCCCGTTCGACTCCGGCAACCGTCGCCACACCTCGTTCACCGCGGTGTTCGCCTCGCCGGAAATCGACGACAACATCGAGATCGAGATCAACCCGGCTGACCTGCGCATCGACACCTACCGCTCCTCCGGCGCGGGCGGTCAGCACGTGAACACCACCGACTCCGCGGTGCGTATCACCCACGTGCCGACCAACACCGTGGTGGCGTGCCAGAACGAACGCTCCCAGCACGCCAACAAGGACACCGCCATGAAGATGCTGCGGGCCCGGTTGTACGAGCAGGAGATGCAGAAGCGCAACGCCGCCTCGCAGGCGCTGGAAGACACCAAGTCCGATATCGGCTGGGGCCACCAGATCCGCTCCTACGTGCTCGACCAGTCGCGCATCAAGGACCTGCGTACCGGCGTGGAACGCAGCGATTGCGACAAGGTGCTCGACGGCGACCTGGACGAGTACCTCGAGGCCAGCCTCAAACAAGGGCTCTGACGCAGAGCCCCCTTGTAGGAACGAGGGGGGCGCCTAGCCCTTGCTCGCGAAGCTCTCGACCCTCTTCGCGAGCAAGCTCGCTCCTACATATGCAACCCATTTGAAATTGACGCCAGGCAGATAGACGACCATGAGCGACCAACAACTCGACCAGACCGAACTGCAACAGGAAGAAAACAAGCTGATCGCCCAGCGCAAGGAAAAGCTTGCCGCCGTGCGCGAAGCCAAGGCCATCGCCTTCCCCAACGACTTCCGCCGCGATGCCTACTTCGCGGACCTGCAGAAACAGTACGAAGGCAAGACCAAGGAAGAGCTGGAAGCCGCAGCCATCCCGGTCAAGGTCGCCGGTCGCATCATGCTCAACCGCGGTTCCTTCATCGTCCTGCAGGACAGCAGCGGCCGCCTGCAGGCCTACGTCAACCGCAAGACCCTGCCGGAAGAAACCTTGGCCGAGGTGAAGACCTGGGACCTGGGCGACATCATCGGCGCCGAAGGTGTGCTGGCTCGTTCCGGCAAGGGCGACCTGTACGTCGACATGAGCAGCGTGCGCCTGCTGACCAAGTCCCTGCGCCCGCTGCCGGACAAGCACCACGGCCTGACCGACACCGAGCAGCGCTATCGCCAGCGCTACGTCGACCTGATCGTCAATGAGGAAACCCGCCACACCTTCCGCGTGCGTTCCCAGGTCATCGCCCACATCCGTCGCTTCCTGTCCGATCGCGGCTTCCTCGAAGTGGAAACCCCGATGCTGCAGACCATCCCCGGCGGCGCGGCGGCCAAGCCCTTCGAAACCCACCACAACGCACTGGACATGGCCATGTTCCTGCGCATCGCGCCGGAGCTGTACCTCAAGCGCCTGGTGGTCGGTGGCTTCGAGAAGGTCTTCGAGATCAACCGCAACTTCCGTAACGAAGGCGTTTCGACCCGGCACAACCCCGAGTTCACCATGCTCGAGTTCTACCAGGCCTATGCCGACTACGAAGACAACATGGACCTGACCGAGGAACTGTTCCGTGAGCTGGCCCAGGCCGTGCTCGGCAGCACCGACGTGCCCTACGGCGACAAGGTCTTCCACTTCGGCGAGCCGTTCGCCCGCCTGTCGGTGTTCGACGCCATCCTCAAGTACAACCCGGAACTCACCTCGGCTGACCTGAACGACGTCGAAAAGGCCCGCGCCATCGCCAAGAAGGCCGGCGCCAAGGTCCTCGGCCACGAAGGCCTGGGCAAGCTGCAAGTGATGATTTTCGAGGAGCTGGTCGAGCACAAGCTGGAGCAGCCGCACTTCATCACCCAGTACCCGTTCGAGGTCTCCCCGCTGGCGCGCCGCAACGACAACGACCCGAGCGTCACCGACCGCTTCGAGTTGTTCATCGGTGGCCGCGAGATCGCCAACGCCTACTCCGAGCTCAATGACGCCGAAGACCAGGCCGAACGCTTCATGCTGCAGGTGAAGGAGAAGGACGCCGGTGACGACGAGGCGATGCACTACGACGCCGACTTCGTCAACGCGCTCGAATACGGCATGCCGCCCACCGCTGGCGAAGGCATCGGCATCGACCGCCTGGTGATGCTGCTGACCAACTCGCCATCGATCCGCGACGTCATCCTGTTCCCGCACATGCGCCCGCAGGCGTAAGCGCAGGAAACCGGTGAAAGAGGCCGCCTTCGGGTGGCCTTTTTCGTTTGCGCCAGGGGCCGGTTCCTGCATGCGGCGGACAACGCTTTTCGTAGGAGCGAGCTTGCTCGCGAACCCACCCAGTTCCGACGCTGCCGGGAAATCCGTTCGCGAGCAAGCTCGCTCCTACAAGGAGGCTCCCTCCGACGAACTGTGTACGGCCACAAGTGGCCCGAACACCGTGTAGCACGTCATACACCCAAAGCCGGATTTTTCGCCGCCCGCGCTGCCACGCGCGCCTGTGCTGCCGCATTGATGCCAGCGCCGTGCGGTGATTGATTCCCTATCGAAAAGCCCGAACAATGCGCCATCAGGCCGCGCCGCCGGAGGTAATGCCAGTGACCCCAGTGTCCCCGCGAGACAGCGCCGCGCAAGTCGCCAGCGCCATCGCAGAAAGTGTTCAGTACCAGGGCCGCAAGGCCAGCCGCCAGGGCAGCGAGCAGCGCCGCCAGGCGATCCTCGACGCCGCGCTGCGGATCATCGTCCGCGACGGCGTACGCGCCGTACGCCACCGCGCCGTGGCCGCCGAGGCCGGTGTGCCGCTGTCGGCCACCACCTACTACTTCAAGGACATCCAGGACCTCATCACCGATACCTTCGCGCTCTTCGTCGAACGTAGCGCCGAGGCGCTCTCGGCCTTCTGGGCCAGCGTCGAGGGCGATCTGCAGGCGATGGCCGCGAGCCTCGGCCAGGACGATCCCCAGGCGCGCCGCGCACTGACCGACAATATCGTCGAGCTGGCGATCAAGTACGTGCAGGTGCAGCTCACCGAGCGCCGCGAGCACCTGCTGGCCGAGCAGGCGTTCCGCCAGGAGGCGCTGCTCAACCCAAGCCTGATGGCGCTGGCGCAGCGGCACCGGCGCATTCTCTCCCTCGGCGTCGTGCATTTCTTCGAAGTACTCGGCTCGAAGCAGCCGGAACAGGATGCCAAGGTGTTGACGGCCATCATCCTGCAGATGGAGTATCAGGGCCTGCTGGACGGGGTCGACCACCTGCAGATCGACGAAATGCGTGCCATCCTTAGCCGCTATCTCGACCTGGTGATGGGCCTGTAGCCGCAGCAGCATTGCAACCCCGCCCGCCGGCGGGGTTTTTTCTACGGACGCCTCCGCGCATCGCATGAGAAGGCATTCGGACCTAAGGAGGGCGTGATGAAAGTCTGGCGTGCACTGCTGCTGTTGAGCATCGGCCTGCTCAGTGGCTGTCTGGTGACGTTCAAGGACCCGATTCCGGCCAACGAGGCTGCGCCAGCCCATCTGCTGGGCCAGTGGTCGCGGGTGAACGAGTACGGCGATGAGCAGTTCCTCGAGATCACCCGGTCCGGTTCCAACGTCTATCGCGCGATCAGTTACATCGACAGCAAGGACAACACCGACAGCATCGACGACTTCGGTTTCACCGTCTCCCACCACGGCAAACGCTGGTACCTGTCCGCCGGGCTGCCGAAAAGCATGGGCGGCAATTTCGCCCTGGCCGGTTTCGAGATCACCGACAAGGACGAGCTGGTGATCTATAACCTGGATGTCGAACGCATCCTGCAGGACATGGGCGAGGGTGCGCTGAAAGGACAGAAGGTGGACACCGAACAGGGCGATGGTGCCCTGGTGACCAGTCCGCTGGCCCAGGTGATCGCCTACCTGAACGACCCGGCCAACTCGGACGTGTTCGTCGAAGCCCTGCGCTATTCGCGCGTGACTCCGGGAGAACGGCAATGACGCCGCGCCGCAAGCAGACCTCGCCCACCGAATACCAGCAGATCATCCGCGGCCTGTCCGACCGCATCGTCGAGGCGCAGACGCCGATCCGCGTGCTCGACGCCATCAAGTGGGATGACGGCATCCGCGACGATTTTCTCAAGGGCCGCGGCAAGCACGCACCCAAGGTCGACCGCGCCTATTACGACGGTCGCCCGCTGTCCTTCGACAGCAGCGCGAAGAAGCAGGAATTCCAGAACATCGAGCGCGACATCACCCGCCAACTGGGCCAGTTCAACCCGGTGGGGCAGATCATGCGGCGCATGTGCAAGGAATACCGCATGGTCATCCGCATGCTCGAAGCGCGCGGCACCCAGGACTTCGGGCTGATCTCCCAGGAGCTCTACGGCTCGGCTTCCGACGCCTTCCACGCCGGCGACCCGACGCTGGCCGACCTCGGCCTGATGCTCTCGGACTACCTGAACAACATCGCCGACCGTGGCGACCTCAAGGACGAACCCAAGACGCTCACCGCCACGGAAGTGGTGGCGATGCTGCAGGAGCGCCTGAACAAGGTGTTCGACGACAAGGACGACACCATCCGCGTCTTCGAATCCGACGGTATCGTCGCCGATGCGGCGGCCGGCGCCGACTACATCAAGGTGCGCGCCGACGCGCTGTTCAACGAGCGCGACGTGCGCGCACTGGAAGTCCATGAGGGCCTGGTGCACGTCGGCACCACCCTCAACGGGCTCAACCAGCCGATCTGCACCTTCCTCGCCAAGGGGCCTCCGTCCTCCACCGTGACCCAGGAGGGCCTGGCGATCCTGATGGAAGTGATCGCCTTCGCCTCCTACCCGACGCGCCTGCGCAAGCTCACCAACCGCACCCGCGCCATCCACATGGCCGAAGAGGGCGCGGACTTCCTCGAGGTGTTCCACTTCTACCGCGAGCAGGGCTACAGCGTGGAAAGCAGCTACCAGAACTCCAGCCGCGTGTTCCGTGGCTCGACGCCCGCCGGCCTGCCGTTCACCAAGGACCTGTCGTACCTCAAGGGCTTCATCCTGATCTACAACTACATCCAGCTCGCCGTGCGCAAGGGCAAGCTGGAGCAGATCCCGCTGCTGTTCTGCGGCAAGGCCACCCTGGAAGACATGCGCACCCTGCGCCAACTGGTGGACGAGGGCCTGGTGGTGCCGCCCAAGTACCTGCCGCCGCAGTTCCGCGACCTCAACGCGCTGTCGGCGTGGATGTGCTTCTCCAACTTCCTCAACCACCTGAGCCTCGACCGCATCGAGGCGGACTACGCCAATATCCTCTGAACGGCGCGCCCGCACGGATTCGCACGGGCGGCCAGGAGTGCCCGCTATGCCCAGCCATGACCTCGACTACCGCATCCTCGGCGAATCCATGCAGACCGTGGAGATCGAACTGGACCCCGGCGAGACGGTGATCGCCGAAGCCGGCGCCATGAACTACATGACCGGCGGCATCCACTTCGCCGCACGCATGGGCGACGGCTCGGACTCCAGCCTGCTGGGCAAGTTGTGGAGTGCCGGCAAGCGCAAGTTCAGCGGCGAATCGGTCTTCATGACCCACTTCACCAACGAGAGCCAGGACAAGCAGCATGTTGCCTTCGCCGCACCCTATCCCGGCAGCGTGGTGCCGGTGCGCTTGGGCGAAGTCGGCGGCAAGCTGATCTGCCAGAAGGACTCGTTCCTCTGTGCGGCTTATGGCACCAAAGTCGGCATCGCCTTCGCCAAGCGCCTGGGCGCGGGCTTCTTCGGGGGCGAAGGCTTCATCCTGCAGAAGCTGGAGGGGGACGGCCTGGTCTTCGTCCATGCGGGCGGCACGGTGATCCGCCGCGAGCTGAAGAACGAGACGCTGAGGGTGGACACTGGCTGCCTGGTGGCCTTCACCGATGACATCGACTACGACGTGCAACTGGCCGGCGGCCTGCGCAGCATGCTGTTCGGCGGCGAGGGCCTGTTGCTGACCACCCTCAAGGGCACCGGTACCGTCTGGCTGCAGAGCCTGCCGTTCTCGCGCCTGGCCGAGCGCATCTACGACGCCACCTACCGTGCCCGTGAAGAGGTAAGGACCAACCCCGAATGACCGCCCTGCGTCTCGCGCTCGTCGCCTGCCTGGCCCTGCTGGCCGGCTGCAGCTCGCTGCTGTTCTATCCCAGCCCCGATGTCGCCATCACCCCCAAGCGCGCCAAGCTGGAGTACCGCGATGTCACCCTCACCACTGCCGATGGCGTGAAGCTCGCCGGCTGGTGGTTGCCGGCCAAGGCCGGCGTGCCGGTGAAGGGGACCGTGCTGCACCTGCACGGCAACGGCGGCAACATGGCCTGGCACCTGGGCGGCGCCTACTGGCTGCCCGAGCAGGGCTACCAGGTGCTGATGCTCGACTACCGTGGCTACGGCCACTCCCAGGGCGAACCGAGCCTGCCGGCGATCTACCAGGACATCGACGCGGCCTTCGCCTGGCTGGACAAGGCACCGGAGGTGCAGGGCAAGCCGGTAATCCTGCTCGGCCAGAGCCTGGGCGGGGCGATGGCGGTGCACTACCTGGGCATGCACCCGCAGCGGCAGAAGCAACTGCACGCCGTGGTGCTCGACGGCGTGCCGGCCAGCTACCGCGACGTGGCGCAGTACACCCTGGGCAACGCCTGGCTGACCTGGCCGCTGCAGGTGCCGCTGTCCTGGGTGGTGCCCGATGGCGACAGTGCGATTCGTTCGATCCCGCGACTTTCTGGCGCACCTGTGCTGTTCTTCCACAGCATCGACGATACCATTGTGCCCCTGGACAACGGCCTCTCCCTCTACAAGGCCGCGCCACCGCCGAAAGTCTTCCAGCTGACCCGCGGCAACCACGTGGAAACCTTCGGCGAACCGGTCTGGCGCGAAGTGATGTTGCGCTTCCTCGACGATCCGCAGCACTTCACCGGATTGCGCCGGCTGGCCGAAGTCCCGAACTCGTCAACGCCAGAGCCCGCCAAGGCGGAACCCACACAACAAGGCAAGCCATGAACGACCGCAATCCGATTTCCTACATCCTCACCGTCATCGCCACCATCTTCGTCTCGGTCGGCACGCTCTGGTACTACGGTTACCTGCACTTCGCCAAGCCCGAGGACGCACTGGAACTGACCCAATTCACCATGCTCAAGAGCGTCCCCGGCCAGGACACCAAGCTGTCGCTGACCCCGGCCGACCAGCAGGCGCAGTGCATCGATGGCGTGCTGGTGATGTTCGACATGACCCAGAAGGGCCTGACCGGCGTACTGGTCGACGGCCGCAAGCGCGCCGTGCGCTGCATGGGCGAGGAGACCCCGCAAGAGATCAAGTGACGGTGAGCCCGCCGTCGCAGGCCCAGGGAGGAAGCGTCATGAGCCACCCCGAGATCCGCGTCTGGCAGGGCGATATCACCCGTCTCGACGTCGACGCCATCGTCAACGCCGCCAACAGCTCGCTGCTGGGCGGCGGTGGCGTCGACGGCGCCATCCACCGCGCCGCCGGCCCGGACCTGGTCCACGCCTGCCGCCCGCTGGGTGGCTGCAAGACTGGCCAGGCGAAGATCACCCCCGGCTTCCGCCTGTCGGCGCGGTTCGTCATCCATACCGTCGGGCCGGTCTGGCGCGGCGGCGGGCAAGGCGAGCCGGAGCTGCTCGCCCAGTGCTACCGCAACAGCCTGCAACTGGCCGAGGACAAGGGGCTGGCCAGTATCGCCTTCCCGGCTATCAGCACTGGCATCTATGGCTATCCCGCCGAGGCGGCGGCGCAGGTCGCCGCCGATGAGCTACGACGCCCGCGCGAGCAGGGCGGTTCGCTGAAGGAGCTGGTGCTGGTGGCGTTCTCGGGAGAGATGGCGGAGTTGTACCGGCGACTGCTGGGCTGAGGGCTTATCCGCTGGTCTGCTCCTGCGGGCTGAATCCGGTGCTGCTTTCGTAGGAGTGGACTTTGTCCGCGATCCGCCGGCAGGGCCGGCGTCAGAGCGGTTCGCGAGCAAGAACCAGGCGTCCCCCTCGCTCCTGCACAAAAGCAGGAGCGAGCGTAAGACCCGGTAAGTTCAACCCTGGTACCGCAACAGCCGCAACCCGTTGAACACCACCAGCAGGCTGGCGCCCATGTCGGCGAACACCGCCATCCACAACGTACCCTCGCCGGCCAGGGTCAGGGCCAGGAACACTGCCTTGATGCCCAGCGCCAGGCTGATGTTCTGGATCAGCACGCGGTGGGTCCGGCGCGACAGGCGGATGAAGGACGGTAGCTTGCGCAGGTCGTCGTCCATCAGCGCCACGCCGGCGGTTTCGATGGCGGTGTCGGTACCCGCCGCGCCCATCGCGAAGCCGATGTCGGCGCGGGCGAGGGCGGGGGCGTCGTTGATGCCGTCGCCGACCATGCCCACACGGTAGCCGCCTTCCTGGCGCTGCTTCACCTCATTGAGCTTGTCTTCCGGCAGCAGGTTGCCCTGCGCCGCATCGATGCCCACCTGGGCGCCAATGGCGGCGGCGGTGTGCGGGTTGTCGCCGGTGAGCATCAGGGTTTTCACGCCCAGTTCGTGCAACTGTGCCACCGCTTCGCGGCTGGTTTCCTTCACCGCGTCGGCCACCGCGAAGAGCGCCAGCGGGCCGTTGTCGTCGAGCAGCACGATGACCGTCTTGCCTTGCTGTTCTAGGGCGTCGAGGCGGGCTTCCAGTTCCGTCGAGCACAGTTCCAGCTCTTCCACCAGGCGATGGTTGCCCAGATGGTAGAGGCGGCCGTCGATCTCTCCCTTCACGCCACGGCCTGGCAGGGCGGTCAGTTCGCCGACGTTGTAGAGCGCGATAGTGTCCGTTTCGGCGGCGCGGGCCACGGCCTGCGAGACCGGGTGGTCGGAGCGCGCGGCCAGGCTGGCGGCCAGGGCTCGCACATTGGCGCCGGGCAGTTCGCGCAGGGGCGAGTAATCGGTCTGGCGCGGGCGGCCTTCGGTCAGGGTGCCGGTCTTGTCCAGGGCGATCCAGGCCAGCGAACGGCCCAGCTCGAGGAACACCCCGCCCTTGATCAGGATGCCCAGGCGTGCCGCCGCCGACAGGCCGCTGACGATGGTCACCGGGGTGGAGATCACCAGGGCGCAAGGGCAGGCGATCACCAGCAGCACCAGCGCGCGGTACACCCAGTCCAGCCAGGCGCCGCCGAAGAACAGCGGTGGCAGCAGGGCGGTGGCGATGGCGATGAGGAACACCACCGGCGTGTAGATGCGCGAGAACTGGTCGACGAAGCGTTGGGTCGGCGCGCGGGAGCCCTGGGCTTCCTCCACGGCGTGGATGATCCGCGCCAGGGTGCTGTCGTCGGCGACGCGGGTGACGCGGTATTCCAGCGCGCTTTCGCCGTTGATGGTGCCGGCGAACAGCGGGTCGCCCGCCTGTTTCTCCACCGGCAGGCTTTCGCCGGTGATGGGCGCCTGGTTGACGCTGGAGCGGCCGTCGAGCACTTCGCCATCCAGCGCGATGCGTTCGCCGGGGCGCACACGGACGCGGGACTCCAGCGCCACCGACTTGGCCTGCACCTCGCGCCATTCGCCGCCGACCTGCACGGTGGCCAGCTCCGGCGCCAGTTGCAGCAGTCCACGGATGGCGTTGCGCGCGCGCTCCAGGGATTTCGCCTCGATCAGCTCGGCGATGGCGAACAGCACCGCGACCATCGCCGCTTCCGGCCACTGGCCGATCAGCATGGCGCCGGTCACCGCGATGCTCATCAGCGCGTTGATGTTCAGGTTGCGGTTCTTCAGCGCGATCCAGCCCTTGCGGTAGGTCGGCAGGCCGGCGCCGAGGATGGCCGCCACCGCCAGCGCCGCTACCAGCCACTGCGGGCCGATGGCGAACCATTCGAAGAACTCCGCAACGGCCGCCGCCACGCCGGCCAGCGCCAGCGGCCACCAGGGCTTGTGCCGGGTGGCTGGCGCAGTCATCGGAGCGTTGTCGTCGAGCGGTTCGGCCTGCATGCCCAGCGAGGCCACCAGCTTCTGCAGCGGTTCGATGCTGTCGAAGCGGTGCTGCACGCGCAGCAGGCGCTGCATCAGGTTGAAGTCGAGGTTTTCCACCGCTGGCACCCGGCTGAGGGCATCGCGCAGCAGGCGTTCCTCGGTGGGGCAGTCCATCGCTTCGATGCGCAGGCTGGTCCAGCGCAGTTCTCCGCCGGCCGCGCCGCTCGCCGCAGTGGCGGCGTCGCGGGCCCGCGCGCTGCGATCTTCACCCTGTCCGTGATCGTGATCGTGATCGTGATCGTGGGCATGGGCATGGGCATGGCCGTGGTCATGATCATGCTCGTGATGGCGAGTGGCGGGTTCGGCCACCGGCGTGCGCAGCAGCGCGCCCCTGTCGCAGCCGCAGCAGCTCGCGGCAGCGCTGTGTTCCTGATCCTGGACGGGGCCGTGGATGATCGGGCCCTGGCGATTGGCAGTCATGTCGTCCGTTCCTGTTTGACGAGTTGCTGCCGATTGCACACCCTGTAGTAACTACAGAGTCAAGCCTGTCTTTCAACCCGGAGGTCGAAGATGAAGATCGGTGAACTGGCGAAGCTGACCGGCTGCCCCGTGGAGACCATCCGCTACTACGAGCGCGAGGGCCTGTTGCCGGAGCCGTCGCGCAGCGAGGGCAACTACCGGCAGTACGATGCCGTCCATGTGGAGCGCCTGTCGTTCATCCGCCATTGCCGCTCGCTGGACATGACCCAGGAGGAAATCCGCATCCTGCTGGGCCTGCGTGACCGCCCCGAGTCCGATTGCGGTACCGCCAACCGGCTGATCGACGAACACCTGCACCACGTCGAGGTGCGGATTGCCGAGTTGCAGTCGCTCAGCCAGCAACTGCGTGACCTGCGCGCCCGGTGTCGCGGTGAGGGCAACAGCGAGGACTGCGGCATCCTGCGCGAACTGGAGCAGCCGGCGGAGCCATCGGTGGTTCCCGAGGTCTGCGCGGAGGCGGGGCACCTGCACGTGCCAGGCGTCCACGGCCGACACTGAAAGCTGCGGGCCTTTCGTAGGAGCGAGCTTGCTCGCGAACCGACCCAAGGTCGGAGTCACCGGAAAGCGCGTTCGCGAGCAAGCTCGCTCCTACAGGCAAGGCAAAGCGCCCCGGCGACGACCGGGGCGCTTTCATTCAGGGGTGATTGGCCTGTCCCTCGGCCTCCGTCAGCTCATGCAGGTACTTGCGCGACAACTGCAGGAAGCGCGGCGTCGGGCCGATGTCCTCGTAGATCGGGTCGCCCTGTTCATCCAGGGCCACCACCTTCTGTCCCTTCACATAGGGGAAGCTCGCTTCCAGCTCCTCCAGCGCCGAGCCGACCAGTTCCCCCAGGAGTTCCTCGGCGCTGCGCTTGGGATACATGTCATGCAGCGCGGCCAGGCGCGCGGCGGTTTCCACGTCCAGCGGGATGCTGTAGTGATGCTTGGTCATGCGCCCCCTGGCGTTCTGTTCCCAATGGCGTACCAGATCGCGGATTTTCATGTTCACCTCAGTGGCCCGTTCGTGGCGGGCATGTGGAGCGGGCCTCGTGGGTCCGCCGACGTGTTTTCCCGATGGCCTCGGGATCACTTTGAGCCTAGACGCTGTCCGAGCTGGAATGCAGGCGTTCGTCGCACGCTTGTCAGGGGGTGTCGCCAGCGGCACTGTGTAGAACGCTTAGCCATCATGGACTCTCAATCAAGGAGGCAGTCATGGCCGATATCGATGCGCGCCTGCGCGAGGACGTTCACCTGTTGGGCGAGTTGCTGGGGCAGACCATCCGCGCCCAGTACGGCCAAGGCTTTCTCGACAAGATCGAACTCATCCGCACCGGCGCCAAGGCCGCACGGCGTGGTTCGGCGGAAGGCGCCCGGCAATTGACGGCGACCCTCGACGCACTGGGCGAGGACGAACTGCTGCCGGTGGCGCGGGCCTTCAACCAGTTCCTCAACCTGGCCAACATCGCCGAGCAATACCACCGCATCCGCCGGCGCACGCCCAAGGAGCCGGAGCCCTTCGAGAATCGCGTGCTGGGTGAGCTGCTGGGACGCCTGCGCAAGTCCGGCCTCGGCGCCGAAGGCCTCGCGCGGCAGGTGGCGGAACTGGAGATCGAGCTGGTGCTGACCGCGCACCCTACCGAAGTGGCGCGGCGCACGTTGATTCAGAAGTACGATGCCATGTCCGCGCAGTTGGCCGCCGGCGATCACAGCGACCTGCTGCCCGAAGAGCGTGAAGCGGTGCGCGAACGCCTGCAGCGGCTGGTCGCCGAGGCCTGGCATACCGAGGAAATCCGCCGCACCCGGCCGACGCCGGTGGATGAAGCCAAATGGGGCTTCGCGGTCATTGAACACTCGCTGTGGCAGGCGCTGCCGGCCTTCCTCCGGCACATCGACGCCACCCTGCAACAGACGCTGGGCGAACGTTTGCCACTCTCCGCCGCGCCGATCCGCTTCGCCTCCTGGATGGGCGGCGACCGCGACGGCAATCCCAATGTCACCGCGGCGGTCACCCGCGAAGTCCTGCTGCTGGCGCGCTGGATGGCCGCCGACCTGTACCTGCGGGATGTCGACAGCCTGGCCTCGGACCTGTCCATGCAGCAGGCCAGCGACGAACTGCGCGCGGAAGTGGGGACGGTTGCCGAACCCTACCGCGCGCTGCTCAAGCAACTGCGCGAACGCCTGCGTGCCACCCGCGCCTGGGCCGAGCGGGCCATCCACAGCGGCGAGGCGCCGTGCGCGGAGGTGCTGCAGGACAATCGCGAACTGCTCGATCCGCTGCAGCTCTGCTACCGCTCGCTGCAGGACTGCGGCATGGGCGTGATCGCCGAGGGCACGCTGCTCGACACCCTGCGCCGCGCCGCCACCTTCGGCCTGTTCCTGGTGCGCCTGGACGTGCGCCAGGACTCCACGCGCCACGCCAGGGCAATGAGCGAAATCACCGAATACCTCGGCCTGGGCAACTATGCCGAGTGGGACGAAACCGTGCGCCAGGAATTCCTCCTGGAAGAACTCGCCAGCCGCCGCCCCCTGCTGCCGGCGAACTACCTGGCATCGCCGGAAACCGCCGAAGTCCTGGCCACCTGCCGGGTGGTGGCCGAGGCCCCGGCGGCATCGCTGGGTTCCTACGTGATCTCGATGGCCGGGCAGCCGTCCGACGTGCTCGCCGTGCAATTGCTGCTCAAGGAGTGCGGGCTGCAACGGCCGATGCGCGTGGTGCCGCTGTTCGAGACACTGGAAGACCTGGACAACGCCGGTCCCTGCATCGACCGCCTGCTCAGCCTGGACAGCTACCGCACCGGCCTGGCCGGCCCGCAGGAAGTGATGATCGGCTACTCCGACTCGGCCAAGGACGCCGGCACCCTGGCCGCCGCCTGGGCGCAGTACCGCGCGCAGGAGGCGCTGGTGGAAATCTGTCGCAACCACGGCGTCGAATTGCTGTTGTTTCATGGTCGTGGCGGCACCGTCGGCCGTGGCGGCGGCCCGGCCCACGCGGCGATCCTTTCGCAGCCGCCGGGTTCGGTGGCCGGGCGTTTCCGCACCACCGAGCAGGGCGAGATGATCCGCTTCAAGTTCGGCCTGCCGGGCATCGCCGAGCAGAACCTCAACCTTTACCTTGCCGCCGTGCTGGAGGCCACGCTGCAGCCGCCGCCGGTGCCGGAACCGGCCTGGCGCGAGGAGATGGACCGGCTCGCCGCCGACGGCCTGGCGGCCTACCGCGCGGTGGTGCGGGAGAACATGCAGTTCGTCGACTACTTCCGCGAGGCCACCCCGGAGCAGGAGCTCGGCCGCCTGCCACTGGGCAGCCGCCCGGCCAAGCGCCGTGAGGGCGGGGTGGAAAGCCTGCGGGCGATTCCCTGGATCTTCGCCTGGACCCAGACGCGCCTGATGTTGCCGGCCTGGCTGGGCTGGGAAAACGCGCTGCTCAACGCCATCGAACGTGGCGAGGGCGCGCTGCTGGGGCGCATGCGCAAGGAGTGGCCGTTCTTCACCACCCGCATCGATATGCTGGAGATGGTGCTGGCCAAGGCCGACCGGGAAATCGCCCAGCTCTACGACGAACGACTGGTGCAATCGGAACTGCGACCATTAGGGGTGCATTTACGCGACCTATTGTCGCAGTCGGTGCGCGTGGTACTGGGGCTGACCGGGCAGTCCCAGTTGCTCGGCAACGCCGCCGAAACCCGCGAGTCGATCAGCGTGCGCAACACCTACCTGGACCCGTTGCACCTGCTCCAGGCGGAGCTCCTCGCTCGCTCCCGGCGCTGTACTGGCGACGCCTGCGGCGGTCTGGAGCAGGCCATGCTGGTTACGGTGGCGGGCATCGCCGCGGGTCTGCGCAACACCGGTTGAGGCACTGCCACCCCCCCACCAATGGTGGATTGCGCAAGGGCAGAATGACGGTAATTTGATCGCTCGCCGGGGGTGTTTCGTCTGCCCCCGGCTGGCTTGTGCGGTCGCCAGGGGCGGCTTGTGTGGTGGGGGGCCGCTGTGTATCGTGAGCAACCTTTCGGCGCGCATCTGCGCCATTCAAAGCATGATGAGATTGGCCCCACGAGGCGGATCCGTGATTTCGCTTAACAAGTATTAAAGGAGCATATCGATGCGTGTGATTCTGCTCGGGGCGCCCGGTGCCGGCAAAGGTACCCAGGCTCGCTTCATCACTGAGAAGTTCGGCATTCCGCAGATCTCCACCGGCGACATGCTGCGCGCGGCGGTCAAGGCGGGCACCGAACTGGGCCTGAAGGCCAAGAGCGTGATGGACGCCGGCGGCCTGGTCTCCGATGACCTGATCATCAACCTGGTGAAAGAGCGCATCGCCCAGCCCGACTGCATCAACGGGTTCCTGTTCGACGGTTTCCCGCGCACCATTCCCCAGGCCGAGGCCATGAAGGAAGCCGGCGTCACCATCGACCACGTGGTCGAGATCGCCGTGGACGACGAGGAAATCGTCGGCCGCATGGCGGGCCGCCGTGTGCACGCCGCCTCGGGCCGCGTCTACCACATCCAGCACAATCCGCCGAAGGTGGAAGGCAAGGATGACGTGACCGGCGAAGACCTGCTGCAGCGCGAAGACGACAAGGAAGAAACCGTGCGTCACCGCCTGTCGGTCTACCACTCGCAGACCAAGCCGCTGGTCGACTTCTACCAGAAGCTGGCCGCCGTCGAAGGTACTCCGAAGTACACCTGCGTCGAAGGTGTCGGCTCGGTGGAGCAGATCACCGCCAAGGTGCTCACTGCCCTCAGCTGATTGCCCCGCGCAATGCCAAAGGCCCGCACAATGCGGGCCTTTGGCGTTTATAATGCGCGCCCTTTTTCATCGCCCTGCTTTTATCGTTTAAGGAAAGCACCATGCCCACGCTGCTGGCCCTGGATACCTCGACCGAAGCCTGTTCCGTCGCGCTGCTGCATGACGGCCGCCGGTTTGTTCGCCATGAGGTGATCCCGCGTCTGCACGCCCAGCGCCTGCTGCCGATGGTGCGGGATATCCTCGGCGAAGCCGGTATCGAGCTGTCCGCCGTGGAGGCCATCGCCTTCGGCCGTGGCCCCGGCGCCTTCACCGGCGTGCGCATCGCCATCGGCGTGGTCCAGGGCCTGGCCTTCGCCCTGCAGAAGCCGGTGCTGCCGATTTCCGATCTGGCGGTGCTGGCCCAGCGTGCCTACCGCGAGCACGGCGCCAGCCAGGTAGCGGCGGCCATCGATGCGCGCATGGACGAGGTCTACTGGGGCTGCTACCGCCTGGAGCAGGGCGAGATGCGCCTGGCCGGGGTGGAAGCGGTGCTGCCGCCGGAGCGCGTGGCGCTGCCGGGCGATGCCCAGGGCGAGTGGTTCGGCTCCGGCACCGGCTGGGGCTTCGAGGAGCGCCTGGCGGTGACGGTCGCGGCCCACGACGCCAGTCTGCTGCCGCACTCCGAAGACCTGCTGACCCTGGCCGAATTCGCCTGGGCGCGGGGTGATGCGGTTGACGCAGAGCAGGCCCAGCCGGTTTATCTGCGCGACAACGTGGCGACCCCCAAGAAGGCCTGAGCCATGCCAATTGCCAAGGCATGGGGCGCTCGTTAGAGTGATCGGCATCCCCTCCGAGTTTCCAGCCAATGCGTATCGACGGCTTCATCTCCACATCCCAGGCGCCTGAGCGTACTGCCCGCACGGGCACTGCGGTCACGCCGTATCGGGAGGTGCAGCGTGATGTCGAGAGCCGCCGCGAGCAGCCAGCGCCGACCTCCGCCAGCCAGGGCTTCGAACCGGAACCGCAGGCGCGCCGCGTTGAAGCCGGAAGCGCCAGCAGCTACGGCATGCCGGTCACCCTGCGCGACAATCTCGAGTACCAGCGCCCGCTGAGCTCCCGCGCCGCCCAGGCGCTCGCCAGCTACGCCAGCACCGCCAGCATGGCCGGCCCGTACGAGGGCCAGGAAGTCCTGGGTCTCGACCTTTACGCCTGATGTCGTTGCCGTATTTCCTCGGTTGCCCTTCGTGGAACGAACCAGCCTGGCGCGGCACCTTCTATCCCGCCGATCTGCGCGCCGCCGAAACCCTTGGTTTCTATTCCCAGGTGTTCAACGCGGTGGAAGGCAACACCACCTTCTACGCCCGGCCCAATGTCGAAACCCTGAAACGCTGGGCGCAGACCATGCCGGGGAACTTTCATTTCTGCGCCAAGCTGCCCCGTGACATCAGCCACGAAGGCGACCTGCGCGGGCAGTTGGAAAACACCCGGGACTTTCTCGACCTGCTGGCGCCCCTGGGCGAACGGGTGATGCCGTTGTGGCTGCAGGTGTCCGCGAGCTTCGGCCCCGATCGTCTCGGCGAACTGGCGGCCTGGCTGGATGCCTTCGCCGAACGTCGGATCGCGGTGGAGGTACGGCATCCGGCGTTCTTCGCCAAGGGCGAGGAGGAGCGGGCGTTGAACCGGTTGCTGCTGGAACGTGGCGTCGAGCGCATCTGCCTGGACGCCCGCGCACTCTTCGCCTGCCGCTCCGACGACCCGGCCGTGCTGCATGCGCAATCGAAGAAGCCGAAGGTGCCGGTGCGTCCGGCGGCCTTCAGCGATAGCCCGCAGGTGCGTTTCATCGGCGGGCCCGACCTGGACGCCAACGCCACCTACCTCACGCCGTGGGTGGCCAAGGTCGCCGAGTGGATCGAGCAGGGCCTGACGCCTCATGTCTTCCTGCACACCCCGGACAACCACCGCGCCGCCGAACAGGCGCGATGCTTCCACGCCCTGCTGCGCGAGCGTCTGCCGGGGCTGCCGGCGCTGCTCGAGCCGAAGCCGGAAGTGGAACAGCTCGGCCTGCTCTGAGCCGCTGTTCCCGATGGCGCCTTGCGGGGGAGGGGGCTAACCTGCTCCTTCCTTTTCCGATCGCCAAGGAGACCGCCATGACTACCCAGCAACAGCGCGGCGAAGCGTTCCGGGCGCTGCACCAGCGCGACGGCCTGTTCATTCTGCCCAACCCCTGGGACGCCGGCTCGGCGAAGATGCTCGCCCACCTGGGCTTCGAAGCGCTCGCCAGCACCAGTGCGGGCCTGGCGTTCTCCCTCGGCCGGCGTGATGCCGAAGGTACGGTGAGCCGCGAGGAAGCGCTGGCCAATGCCCGGGCGATCATCGAGGCGACGCCGTTGCCCGTCGCCGCCGATCTGGAAAACGGTTACGGCGACGAACCGGAGGACTGCGCCGAGACCATCCGCCTCGCCGCCGCCTGCGGGCTGGTCGGCGGCTCCATCGAGGATGCCAGCGGACGCCCGGACACCCCGATCTATCCGCTGGAACTGGCCGTGGAACGGGTCCGCGCCGCCGTGCGGGCCGCCCGTGCCCTGCCGTTCCACTTCACCCTGGCGGCGCGGGCGGAAAACCTGCTGCACGGCCGCAACGATCTGGACGACACCATCCGCCGCCTGGTGGCCTTCGCCGAGGCGGGGGCCGATGTGCTCTATGCGCCGGGGCTGAAGACCCGAGCGGAAATCGCCGCGGTGGTCAGTGCGGTGGCGCCGCGTCCGGTGAATGTGCTGGTCGGTTCGCCCGCGCTGGAACTCAACCTCGCCGAGCTGGCCGGGCTGGGCGTGAAGCGCGTCAGCGTCGGCTCCAGCCTGGCGCGGGTGGCCTATGGTGCGTTCTTCCACGCCGCAGAGGCACTGGCGGGCAGCGGCGACCTGCAGCCAATGGGCGAGGCGATCCCGTTTGAGCGGATCAATCAGTTGTTCCGGGGCTGAGGGCTCGCCGGGTCCGTTGAGCGGCGCGCTGCGCTAGAATCGCGGTTTTTTCCAGGACCGCCCCGCCATGACCGAGACCCTCACTCCGCCGCGCATCGTCGTCCAGGCGCTGGCGCCTGCCTGGCAGGCCGCCGCCGAGCAGTGGGCGCAGCGGCTCGGGTTGCCGATGGGCGAGGGGGAGGCGGACTTCGCCCTGCAACTGGGCGAGCACGGTCTGCAATTGTTGCAACTGGGGCCGGATTCGCCCGGCCCGGTGCGGGTGGATTTCCTCGAAGGCGCCACCGCCCATCGCCGGCAGTTCGGCGGCGGCAGCGGACAGATGATCGCCAAGGCGGTCGGCATCCAGCCGGGCGTGCGTCCCCACGTGCTGGACGCCACCGCTGGCCTGGGCCGCGATGCCTTCGTGCTGGCGACCCTGGGTTGCGAGATGCACCTGACCGAGCGCCAGCCGATCATCGCCGCGCTATTGGAGGACGGCCTGGCCCGCGCGGCGGGTGATTTCGAGGTGGGTGCCATCGTCGCGCGCATGCGCCTGCTGCAGGGCAACGCCATCGAACGCATGGCCGCCTGGGAAGGGGAGGCACCGCAGGTGGTCTACCTCGACCCGATGTTCCCGCACCGCGACAAGAGCGCGTTGGTGAAGAAGGAAATGCGCCTGTTCCGCCCGTTGGTGGGCGACGACCTGGACGCCCCGGCGCTGCTGGAAGCGGCCCTGAAACTGGCCAGCCACCGGGTGGTGGTCAAGCGCCCGCGCAAGGCGCCGATCATCGAGGGGCAAAAGCCGAGCTACAGCCTCGAGGGCAAGTCCAGCCGCTACGACATCTATCCGCTGAAGAGCCTGAAGGGCTGATACGTCCGTTTTCGTAGGGGCGGACTCCGTCCGCGATCCAGCCCCGCTGCGAGGATGATCGCGGACGAAGTCCTGCCGGTTGGATCCGGAGCGGCTCTTGTAGGAGCGAGCTTGCTCGCGAACCCGCCCAGCGTCGGAGCGACCGGGAGATCCGTTCGCGAGCAAGCTCGCTCCTACAGAGGGTGCTCTGTCATGGTCGGAAGGCCTTGAGGAACAGCGCCACCACTTCCTGCACGTGTGCTTCGGCTTCTGCTTCCGTGGGCGGCGTTTCGCAGCCGATCAGCAGGCGGAAGTGCACGCAGCCCTGCACCAGCATCAGGAAATGCTCGGCGGCCCGGCGAGGGCTGTCCATCTGCAGGCTGCCCTGCTCGCGCGCCTGCGCCAGCAGACGCTCCATCTGCTCCAGCACGCGCTGCGGGCCGGCCTCGAAGAAGAGTTGCGACAAGTGCGGGTTCCCCGCGCCCTGGGCCACCATCAGCCGGCTCAGGGAAATCGCCTCGGGGCTGTTGATCAACTGGTTGAAGCCGCGCGCCAGGTTCAGCAGCAGGCTTTCCAGCGGCGCGTCGGTCGGCGGCTCGGCGAAGAGTTCAGGCATGCGTTCGGCGCACTTGGCCTGCACCGCTTCGACGAACAGCGTTTCCTTGTCGGTGAAGTGGCTGTAGACGGTGAGCTTCGACACGCCAGCCTCGGCGGCGATGGCTTCCATGCTGCTGCCGTCGTAGCCGAAGCGAATGAACAGATCCTTCGCCGCTTCGAGGATGGCCTTGCGTTTGGCGGGGTCCTTGGGGCGACCCGGCCCGTTGGAGGGAGTAGATGGTGACATGATTTTACATTTCAAATACTGGACTGGTGGGTTCTGTATTTTTACTATACCGGGGAGTATAAGAATTCAACCGCGTTTTGCGAAAGGTCACACATCATGTTCCGCCATGCTCTGTCTGTCGCGCTTCCTGCTGTCCTTTCCCTGTCCCTGACTGCCTGCGGTAACGGTGAACCGCCCAAGCCGGCGGCGCGTCCGGCGATGGTGGTGCAGCCGCTGCCGGCCCGGGATGTTACCGAAGCCTACCCCGGCGAGGTACATGCCCGTCATGAGCCTGAACTGGCCTTTCGTATTGGCGGAAAAGTCAGCAAGCGCCTGGTGGAAACCGGCGAGCGCGTGAAGAAGGACCAGCCGCTGGCGGAGCTGGACCCCGAGGACGTACGCCTGCAACTGGAAGCGACCCGCGCCCAGGTGGCGGCCGCCGAGGCCAACCTGCAGACCGTCCGCTCCGAATACTCCCGCTACAAGACGCTGCTCGAACGCCAACTGGTCAGCCAGTCGCAGTTCGACAACATCGAGAACACCTACCGCGCCGGCGCGGCGCGGGTGAAACAGATCCGCGCCGAGTACGACGTGGCCCGCAACCAGGCGGGCTATGCGGTGCTGCGTGCGCCCCAGGACGGCGTGATCGCCACCCGTCGGGTGGAAGTGGGGCAGGTGGTCGCCGCCGGGCAGACCGTCTTCACCCTCGCCGCCGACGGCGACCGCGAAGTGCTGATCAGCTTCCCCGAACATGCTATCGACCGCTTCCGCGTCGGCGAGGCGGTGAGCGTCGAACTCTGGTCGCAGCGCGACAAGCGCTTCAGCGGCAAGATTCGCGAGCTGTCGCCGGCGGCCGATCCGCAGTCGCGCACCTTCGCTGCGCGAGTCGCGTTCGATGACGCCAAGGTGCCCGCCGAGCTGGGTCAGAGTGCGCGGGTCTACATCCATGCCGAAGGTTCTGTGCCGCTGGCGGTGCCGCTGGCCGCGCTGACCGCCGAGGGCGGCCAGCCGTTCGTCTGGGTGGTCGATCCGAAGAGTTCCACCCTGCATCGCCGCCCGGTGCGCATCGGTCCTTACGCCGAGGATCGCGTGCCGGTGCTCGAAGGGCTGAGTAGCGACGACTGGGTGGTGGCGGCGGGCGTTCAGGTATTGCGTGAAGGTCAGGAGGTACGGCCGGTCGATCGGGAGAACCGTTCGATCAAGCTGGTGGCGAAGGAGTAACGCCCGATGCAATTCAACCTTTCCGCCTGGGCGCTGCAGAACCGCCAGATCGTCCTGTTCCTCATGTTGCTGCTGGGCATTGTCGGTACGCTGTCGTACACCAAGCTGGGGCAGAGCGAGGACCCGCCGTTCACCTTCAAGGCGATGGTGGTGAAGACCAACTGGCCGGGCGCGACCGCCGAGGAGGTGTCGCGCCAGGTCACCGAGCGCATCGAGAAGAAGCTGATGGAAACCGGCGACTTCGACCGCATCATCTCCTTCTCCCGACCCGGTGAATCCCAGGTGACCTTCGTCGCCCGCGAGGACTTCCGCTCCCGCGACGTTCCCGAACTCTGGTACCAGATCCGCAAGAAGGTCAGCGATATCCGCTACACCCTGCCGCAGGGCATCCAGGGGCCGTTCTTCAATGACGAGTTCGGCACCACCTTCGGCAACATCTACGCGCTGTCCGGCAAGGGCTTCGACTACGCGGTGCTCAAGGACTACGCCGACCGCCTGCAACTGCAGCTGCAGCGCATCAAGGACGTCGGCAAGGTCGAACTGATCGGCCTGCAGGACGAGAAAATCTGGATCGACCTGTCCAACACCAAGCTCGCCACCCTCGGCCTGCCGCTGGCGGCGGTGCAGAAGGCGCTGGAAGAGCAGAACGCGGTGACCGCCACCGGCTTCTTCGAGACCGCGACCGACCGCGTGCAGCTGCGCGTGTCCGGACGTTTCGATTCGGTGGAGGACATCCGCTCCTTCCCGATCCGTGTCGGCGATCGCACCTTCCGCATCGGCGACGTCGCCGAGGTCCATCGCGGCTTCAATGATCCGCCCGCGCCGCGCATGCGCTTCATGGGCGAGGACGCCATCGGCATCGCCGTGGCCATGAAGGACGGCGGCGACATCCTGGTACTGGGCAAGAAGCTCGACGCCGAGTTCGAGCGCCTGCAGCAGACCCTGCCGGCCGGCATGCAACTGCGCAAGGTGTCCGACCAGCCGGCGGCGGTGCGCGAAGGCGTGGGCGAGTTCGTCCGCGTGCTGGCCGAGGCGCTGATCATCGTGCTGCTGGTGAGCTTCTTCTCCCTCGGTCTGCGCACCGGCCTGGTGGTGGCGTTGTCGATCCCGCTGGTGCTGGCGATGACCTTCGCCTGCATGTACTACTTCGGCATCGGCCTGCACAAGATTTCCCTCGGCGCGCTGGTGCTGGCGCTGGGGCTGCTGGTGGACGACGCGATCATCGCCGTGGAGATGATGGCGGTGAAGATGGAGCAGGGCTACGACCGGCTCAAGGCCGCGAGTTACGCCTGGACCAGCACGGCCTTCCCGATGCTCACCGGCACCCTGGTCACCGCCGCCGGCTTCCTGCCCATCGCCACCGCGCAGTCGGGCACCGGCGAATACACCCGCTCGCTGTTCCAGGTGGTGACCATCGCGCTGCTGGTGTCGTGGATCGCCGCCGTGGTGTTCGTGCCCTACCTGGGCGAGAAGCTGCTGCCGGACCTGGCCAAGCGCTACGCCGAGAAGCACGGCGGCAGCGACAAGGGCCATGATCCCTATTCGACGCCGTTCTACCAGCGCTTCCGGCGCCTGGTGGAATGGTGCGTGCGTTACCGCAAGACGGTGATCCTGCTGACCGTGGCAGCCTTCATCGGCTCGATCATGCTGTTCCGCCTGGTGCCGCAGCAGTTCTTCCCGCCGTCGGCGCGACTGGAGCTGCTGGTCGACCTGAAGCTGGCCGAGGGCGATTCGCTGGCCGCCACCACCGAGCAGGTCAACCGCCTGGAGAAGATGCTCGCCGAGCATCCGGGCATCGATAACTACGTGGCCTACGTCGGCACCGGTTCGCCGCGCTTCTACCTGCCGCTGGACCAGCAACTGCCGGCGGCGAGCTTCGCCCAGTTCGTGGTCCTGGCCAAAAGCCTGGAGTCCCGTGAAGAGATTCGCCAGTGGCTGATCAAGCACATGAACGAAGACTTCCCGACCCTGCGCACGCGCATCAGCCGTCTGGAGAACGGCCCGCCGGTGGGCTATCCGGTGCAGTTCCGCGTCTCCGGTGAGCACATCCCGGAAGTCCGCGCGCTGGCGCGCAAGGTCGCCGACAAGATGCGCGAGAACCCCCACGTGGTGAACGTACACCTGGATTGGGAAGAACCGAGCAAGGCGGTGTTCCTCGACATCGATCAGGAGCGCGCCCGCGCCCTCGGGGTGAGCACGGCAGACATCTCGCAGTTCCTGCAGAGCTCGCTGACCGGTTCCACCGTGAGCTTCTACCGCGAGGACAACGAGCTGATCGAAATCCTCCTGCGCGGCGACGATCGCGAGCGGCATGACCTGTCGCAGCTGCCCAGCCTGTCGATGCAGACCAGCAGCGGCCGCAGTGTGGCGCTGTCGCAGGTGGCGACCCTGGAATACGGCTTCGAGGAAGGCATCATCTGGCGGCGCAACCGCCTGCCTACCGTGACCGTGCGAGCCGACATCTACGACGACTCGCTGCCGGCGACCCTGGTGAAGCAGATTTCGCCGACCCTGGATCCGATCCGCGCCGAGCTGCCCGACGGCTACCTGCTGGACGTCGGCGGCACCGTGGAGGATTCGGCCAAGGGGCAGAACTCGGTGAACGCCGGTATTCCGTTGTTCATCGTGGTGGTGCTCAGCCTGCTGATGCTGCAGCTGCGCAGCTTCTCGCGGATGATCATGGTGTTCCTCACCGCGCCGCTGGGGCTGATCGGGGTGACCCTGTTCCTGCTGATCTTCCAGAAGCCCTTCGGCTTCGTGGCGATGCTTGGCACCATCGCCCTGGCCGGGATGATCATGCGCAACTCGGTGATCCTGGTGGACCAGATCGAACAGGACCGCGCCCACGGCCTGGACACCTGGCACGCGATCATCGAGGCCACGGTGCGGCGCTTCCGTCCCATCGTGCTGACCGCCCTGGCGGCGGTGCTGGCGATGATCCCGCTGTCGCGCAGCGTGTTCTTCGGCCCGATGGCGGTGGCGATCATGGGTGGCCTGATCGTCGCTACGGTGCTGACCCTGCTGTTCCTGCCGGCGCTCTATGCGGCGTGGTTCAGGGTGAAGAAGGACGCCTGAGGAACGCCGGGTTGCGTCTGAGGAGGCCTGTGCCCGGGCATTCCCCCTCATCCCGGAAGGTTGGGGCGAGGGGGATGCACGGGCAGGGGTAACCCCGGAAGAAGACAGTTGCTCCTGCAGTTGGCGCCCATCCAGGGTCGCGGGTTGCCTGGTAGGCGTGCGAAGAGCCGCTTTGTGCGAGCCAATGAAAAACGGCCCCGAAGGGCCGTTTTTCATTGCAGCGCGGGACGTCAGCCGCCGAGGTACGCGTCGCGCACCTTGGGGTTCACCAGCAGGTTGGCGCCGGTATCCTGCATGACGATGCGGCCGTTCTCCAGCACATAGCCACGGTCGGCGAGCTTGAGCGCCTGGTTGGCGTTCTGCTCGACGAGGAAGACGGTCACGCCTTCCTGGCGCAGCTGTTCGACGATGTCGAAGATCTGCTGGATGATGATCGGCGCAAGGCCCAGGGACGGTTCGTCGAGCAGCAGCAGCTTGGGCTTGCTCATCAGCGCACGGCCGATGGCGAGCATCTGCTGTTCACCGCCGGACATGGTGCCGCCGCGTTGGCTGAAGCGTTCCTTCAGGCGCGGGAAGAGCGCCAGGACCTTGTCCATCTGCTCCTGGTAGTCGCCCTTGCTGGTGAAGAAACCGCCCATCGCCAGGTTCTCCTCCACGGTCAGGCGGGCAAACACGCGGCGGCCTTCCGGCACGACGGCGATGCTCTTGCGCATGATCACGGAGGACTCCTTGCCGACCAGCTCCTCGCCCAGGTACGTGATGCTGCCCGAGGCCGCGCGTGGCGAGCCGCAGAGGGTCATCAGCAGGGTCGACTTGCCGGCCCCGTTGGCGCCGATCAGGGTGACGATCTCACCCTGCTGGACTTCCATGCTGACCTCGTGCAGCGCCTGGATCTTGCCGTAGAAGGTGGAAACCTTGTCGAACTTCAGCATGACTCAGGCCTCCCCCAGATAGGCTTTGATCACATCCGGGTTGCCGCGGATTTCCTCCGGGGTACCGTCCGCAAGCGGGGTGCCCTGGTTGATCACGTAGATATGGTCGGAAATGCTCATCACCAGCTTCATGTCGTGCTCGATCAGCAGCACGGTGACGCCGTGTTCGGCGCGTAGCATGGCGATCAGCGCCTTGAGGTCCTCGGTTTCCCGCGGGTTCAGGCCGGCTGCCGGTTCGTCCAGCATCAACAGCTGCGGACGGGTCATCATGCAGCGGGCGATCTCCAGACGGCGCTGCTGGCCGTAGGCGAGGGTGCCCGCCGGGCGGTTGGCGATGTCCTTGAGGTTGACGATCTCCAGCCAGTGCGCGGCGTAGTCCAGCGCCTCCGCCTCGCTGCGGCGGAAGGACGGCAGCTTCAGCAGGCCGGCAAGGAAGTTGGTGTTGAGGTGGCGGTGCTGGGCGACCAGCAGGTTCTCCACCGCGGTCATTTCCTTGAACAGGCGAACGTTCTGGAACGTCCGCACCACACCCTTATGGGCGATCTTGTGGCCGGGCAGGTCCTGCACGGCCTCGCCACGCAGGAGGATTTCACCGCCGGTGGGCTGGTAGAAGCCGGTCAGGCAGTTGAACACGGTGGTCTTGCCGGCGCCGTTGGGGCCGATCATCGAGACCACCTGCTTCTCTTTCACGTCCAGGGCCACACCGTTGACGGCCAGCAGGCCGCCGAAGCGCATGGTCAGGCCTTTTACATCGAGAATGGTCTGGCTCATTTGCGCAACTCCAGGTGCGGGCGCTGCATGGGCAGCAACCCCTGCGGACGCCAGATCATCATCAGCACCATGATGGCGCCGAACATCAGCATGCGGTACTCGCTGAACTCGCGCATGAGCTCCGGCAGCAGGATCATCACCACGGCAGCCAGGATCACGCCCAACTGCGAACCCAGGCCACCCAGCACGACGATGGCGAGGATGGTCGCCGACTCGATGAAGGTGAAGGACTCCGGCGTTACCAGGCCCTGGCGCGCAGCGAAGAAGCTGCCGGCGAAACCGGCGAAGCAGGCGCCGAGGGTGAAGGCGGAGAGCTTGATGATCGTCGGGTTCAGGCCCAGGGCGCGGCAGGCGATCTCGTCTTCACGCAAGGCTTCCCAGGCGCGGCCCAGGGGCATGCGCAACAGGCGGTTGATCACGAACAGCACCAGCAGCACCAGCAGCAGCGCGACCAGGTAGAGGAACACGACCTTGTAGTTCGAGTTGTAGGCGATGCCGAAGAACTCGTGGAAGGTCTGCATGCCCTCGGGGGCGCGGCGCTCGAGGGAGAGGCCGAACAGGGTCGGCTTGTCGATGCTGCTGATGCCGTTGGGGCCGCCGGTCAGCCAGGTCAGGTTGCGCAGCAGGATGCGGATGATCTCGCCGAAGCCCAGGGTCACGATGGCCAGGTAGTCACCGCGCAATCTCAACACCGGGAAGCCGAGGATGAAGCCGAAGAAGGCCGCCATCAGGCCGGCGATCGGCAGGCACACCCAGAAGCCCAGTCCGTAGTAGTGCGAGAGCAGCGCGTAGCTGTAGGCGCCCACGGCGTAGAAGCCGACGTAGCCCAGGTCGAGCAGGCCCGCCAGGCCCACCACGATGTTCAGGCCAAGGCCCAGCAGCACGTAGATCAGGATCAGCGTGGCGATGTCCACCGCGCCGCGCGAGCCGAAGAACGGCCAGGCGAGAGCGAGGATGATCAGGCCGAAGATGATCTTGCGCTGCACCGAGGAGTGGGTCAGGCGTTCGGCGAGCTTGGTGTGCGGTGTGGACAGGAACTGGCGGGTACTGGTCACGAAATGGAATTTGTCGCGCACCAGTTGCCAGACGAACATGCCCGCCGCGCACGCGGCGATGGTCCACAGGGTGGTCGGGCTGGCGCCCTCCAACTGCAGGCCGATGCCGATGACGCTGAGCTTGATGCCGAGCACCGGGTAGGCGACGGCCATGACCAGCAGGGCACTGAAGAATGCAATCTTGAGTCTCTGGCTCATACTTTTTCCACCTCCGGGCGGCCGAGGATGCCGGTGGGGCGGAAGAGCAGGACGAGCACCAGCAGGGTGAACGCCACCACGTCCTTGTACTGGTCGCCGAACACGTCGGCGCCGAAGGCTTCGGCAACGCCGAGCACCAGCCCGCCGAGCATGGCGCCGGGGATGCTGCCGATGCCGCCCAGCACCGCGGCGGTGAACGCCTTGATGCCGGCCAGGAAGCCGATGTGCGGGTTGATCACGCCGTACTGCAGGCCCAGCAGCACCGCGGCCACGGCGGCCAGGGTGGCGCCGATGACGAAGGTCAGGGCGATGATGTTGTTGGTGTTGATGCCCAGCAGGTTGGCCATCTTCAGGTCCTCAGCGCAGGCGCGGCAGGCGCGCCCGAGACGGGATCGGGAGATGAACATGGACAGGCCGTACATGGCCAGCAGGGTGACGATGAAGATCAGCACCTGCATGTACGAGATGGTCACGCCGGTCATTTCGTCGGCGCCGATCACGAAGTTGCCCGGCAGCAGGTTGGGGATGGCCTTGTCCTTGGAGTCCTGGGCGAGCAGGACTTCGTTCTGCAGGAAGATCGACATGCCGATCGCTGAGATCAGCGGAATCAGTCGGTTGCTTCCGCGCAGCGGGCGGTAGGCGATTCGTTCGATACCGTAGCCGTAGGCACTGGTGACGATGATGCTGGCGGCGAAGGTGCAGATGATGACGACAGGTAGACTTACGATACCCATCATCGCCAGCCCCGTGATCACGATGAAGGCTACGTACGAGCCAATCATGTACACCTCGCCGTGGGCGAAGTTGATCATGCCGATGATGCCGTAGACCATGGTGTAGCCGATGGCGATCAGGGCATAGGTGCTGCCGACGGTGAGGCCGTTGATCAGCTGTTGCAGGTAGTGATAGAGCTCAGGCATTACCTAACTCCTCGGGCGTCGCGTGAAGCGGCGCTTGTGGCGCGACGGACCCCCGGAATACTCGGATAAACAAAGCCCACTGCGTGGGCAGTGGGCTTTGTGTGGAGGCAAGTGGCTTACTTGGCTTCGGTCTTGGTGCCGTCCTTGTGCCACTGGTAGACCACGAAGTTGAAGTTCTTCAGGTCGCCCTTCTCGTCGAAGCCCAGGTCACCGGTCGGAGTGGAGAAGGTGTTGGCGCGCAGGGCCGCTGCCACCTTGTCGGTATCCTCGCTGCCGGCTTTCTTGATGCCTTCGGCGATGACCTGTACTGCGGCGTAGGCCGGGAACACGAACGGACCGCTCGGGTCTTCGTTCTTGGCCTTGAAGGCGTCAACCAGGGCCTTGTTCTTCGGATCCTGGTCGAAGGACTTCGGCAGGGTCACGTAGAGGCCTTCGGAAGCCGGGCCGGCGATGGCGGAGATTTCCTTGTTGCCGACGCCTTCCGGACCCATGAAGCCGACCTTCAGGCCCTTCTCGCTGGCCTGGCGCAGGAGCAGGCCCAGTTCCGGGTGGTAGCCGCCGTAGTAGACGAAGTCCACCTTGGCTTGCTTGAGCTTGGCGATCATCGCGGAGAAGTCCTTGTCGCCGGCGTTGATGCCTTCGAACAGGGCCACCTTGATGCCGGCGTCCTCCAGGGTCTTCTTCACGGCAGTGGCGATGCCTTCGCCGTACTGCTGTTTGTCGTGGATCACGGCCACGGTCTTGGGCTTGATGTGCTCGGCGATGAACTTGCCGGCGGTCGGGCCCTGCAGGCTGTCCAGACCGATGGTACGGAAGATCAGCTTGTAACCGCGGGAGGTGATGTCCGGGCTGGTGGACGCCGGGGTGATCATGATCACGCCTTCGTCTTCGTAGATGTCGGAAGCCGGCTGAGTGGAGCTGGAGCAGAGGTGGCCAACGACGAACTTGACGCCATCGTTGACGATCTTGTTGGCAACGGCCACGGCCTGTTTCGGATCGCACGCGTCGTCGTAGACCACGCCTTCGAGTTGCTTGCCGTCTACGCCGCCGGCCTTGTTGATCTGCTCAATGGCCATCTTCGCGCCAATGAATTGCATCTCCCCGTACTGGGCGACGGCGCCGGTCACCGGGCCGGCCAGAGCGATCTTGATGGTGTCGGCGGCCATGGAGTAGCTGGCAACGCCGGCCAGAGCCAAGGCGGTGAACAGCTGGGAAAGACGCTGAGTACCCTTTTTCATAGTGCTCCACTCTTCTTGTGTTTTCGTTTTTGTAGTTCTGGTAGCCGAAGGCTGCCGAACCGGGATTGCCCCGGACAGGCCCACCGGCAACTGTACCGGTACAGTGTAGAGTGCCGCTTTACCGCTTGAAAAGCAGGAGGCGGCGGGCTGGCCGAGTGTATGTCGCAACATTGACACAAACGTACAGAAAAACGGCGCTTACCCGGTGTCTCCCCGAGGGTTTCCGTCAGCCGGAAAGCACCGCCCGGACCTTGCCTGGCGCGGCCTCGGCGCTATCATGGCGCCGATCGTTTATCAGGTGAGATCCATGACTGAACAAGCTAGCACCCTCTATGCCAAGTTGCTTGGCGAAACCGCGAAGATTTCCTGGCAGGAGCTCGCGCCCTTCTTCGCGCGCGGCAACCTGCTCAAGGTCGGGGCTGGCGCCGATCTGGTGGAGGTCGCGGTGGGCGTGGCCGAGGACGACAAGGCGAAGGTTGCCGCCTGGCTTGCGAGCGGCGAGTTGAGCAAGGTCGACGAGCCTCAGGCGGAGGATTTCCTTGCCCGTGATCCGGAGCTCTGGGCCGTGGTGATCGCGCCCTGGGTGCTGGTCCAGGAAAGAGTTCGAAAAGACGTCCTGCACTGACTCAGGATGATTTCCAATTCATCAAGGCGCGCTAGACTGTCGGGATTCCATCGAAGGAGATTCGCCATGTTCGAACCGGGCCATCTGCACCTCCAGGCCATGCCGGGGCTGGACCAGCAGGAAATTGACGCTCACATCCACTACGAAGTTCGCAAGGATGCGGCGAAGGGCACCTACGTGCACTTCACCATGAAAGGCGAAATCGACCGCAATGCCTTCAGCGAAGAGTGGGACATGCCCAAGGAGCAGGCCTTCAACTTCGCCAGCGATGCGACCCGTATCGCGCAGAAGCACGGCCTGCATCCGCGCTTTGGCGCCGTGGTGCGCAATCACAAGGAATACGACGCGATGTTCGAGGACATCCGTCAGAAACTCGGCACGCACTATGGCGACCCAGTGGACCTCAATGACGTGATTCGACACGGCGAAGAGGATTGATACTCCTTGGAATCCATAAAGCCCGGCCATGCGCCGGGCTTTTTGTTGCGTGCTGTTACGCTGGGCTTCGGCGTGTTTCGTAGGAGCGGATTCCGTCCGCGATCAGCCGGCAAGGCCGGCGCTGGGCGGGTTCGCGAGCAAGCTCGCTCCTACGAAGAGCACATCGGCGTGAGCTTGTAGGAGCGAGCTTGCTCGCGAACCGCACGAGGCCAGTCGCGAACGGAGTCCGCCCCCGCAAAATCCAGGACCCGCATGCCGACTCAATGGGTCACCCAGCGCTGCCGCGCCCAGGCGCTCAGCGTATCGACGCCCAGCACCAGCACCAGCATGGCGAGAATCACCGTTGCCGCCTGGGCCTGCTGGAACAGGCTGAGGCTGAAGTAGAGCATCTGTCCCAGTCCGCCGGCGCCGACGAAACCGAGCACGCTGGCCATGCGGATATTGTTCTCCCAGCGATACAGCGTATAAGCCACCAGCTGTGGCCAGACGCCGGGCAGGGTGCCATAGGCGAAGGCGGCGATGCGTCCGCCGCCGGCCAGACGCACGGCCTCGGCCGGCGCGCTCGGCGTATTCTCCAGCGCCTCGGCGAACAGCCGGCCGAGCACGCCGCCGGTGTGCAGCGCCAGGGCCAGGGTGCCGGCGTTCGGCCCCAGTCCGGCGGCCAGCACCATCAGTGCGCCCCAGACCAACTCCGGTACCGCGCGCAGGGCGTTGAGCAGCAGCCGCGCCAGACTCTGGGCCACGCGCCCGAAGCGGCCGGCGGCGGGCAGGGCGACCAGCAGGCCGATCAGCACCGCCAGCAGCGTGCCGATGGCCGACATGGCCAGGGTTTCCAGGGCGCCGCGGCCGACGGCCACGAGGTGCGCGGCGGACAGGTCCGGGGAGAGGAAGTCCCCGGCGTAATCGAGCATCTGGCCGGCCCCGCGTGCACTGAACAGCCCGCCGGTGTCCATGTCCAGATAGGCGAACGACGCCGCCACCGCGATCAGTACGGCGAGCAGCCAGGCCAGGCTGCGCAGCAATCCGTTCACTCGAGACGGTCCGCTCATTCGAGCCTCCCGCGCAGGAAGCGGCTGAGCAGGTCGGCGCCGAGCACCAGTACCAGAAAGGTCAGCAGGATGCTCGCCACCTCGCCGCCGGCGAACATGCGCAGCGACAGGTCGATCTGCTGGCCGAGGCCGCCGGCGCCGACGAAGCCCATCACCACCGAGGCGCGGATCGCGCATTCCCAGCGGTAGACGGTGTAGGAAATCAGTTCCGGCGCTGCCGAGGGCAGCACTCCATAGGCGAAGGCTTGCAGGCGCGAGCCGCCGCCCAGCAGCACGGCGCGGGTCGGGCGTGGGTCCACCGACTCGAAGATTTCCGCATAGACCTTGCCGAGCATGCCGCCGTAGGTGATGGCGATGGCCAGCACGCCGGCGGTGGGGCCCAGGCCCACGGCACGGACGAACAGCAGCGCCCAGACAATCTCCGGAATGCTGCGCAGCAGGATCAGCAGCCCGCGCACTGGCCAGCGCAGCGCACGCGCCCACCAGGCTGGCAGGCCGCCACGGGGCAGGGCGGAGATCGACAGCGCGCGGGTCGCCAGCAACGCGCTGGGGAAGGCGATCAGCCAGGCCAGCGCCATGCCGGCGGTGGCGATGGCCAGGGTTTCCAGGGTGGCGCGGCCGAGCAGGCCGAGAAATTCGGCGTCATGGGCCGGCGGCCAGAAACCAGCGAGGAAGTTGGCCATTGTCCGCGCGTTGTCGCCGCTGAACAGGCCGGCGATGTCCAGCTCGGAGAGTCGCAGGCCCGGCCACAGCAGGGCAAGGGCGAGCAGGGTGAGCAGCAGGCGCGGCAGTGCGGCCGGGTCGCGGGGCGAGGTCGTCAGCATCGCGGGATCTGCACCACCATCGGCTTGCCCACCGGCGAGGCGCTGTCCTGCCGTCCCAGTTGCTCGTTGGCGTAGAGCGCCCGCAGGTCGTCCGGGGTGACCCGTTCCGCCGGCTTGTCGAAGGCGATGCGGCCGTCGCGGATGCCGACGATGCGCGGGAAGTGCTCCAGCGCCAGGTCCACCGCGTGCAGGCTGGCCAGCAGCGTCACGCCACGGTTCTGCGCTTCGCGGCTGAGCACTTCCAGGGTATGGCCGGCGAGCACCGGGTCCATCGCCGAGACGGGTTCGTCCGCCAGCAGCACTTCGGCCTGCTGGTACAGCGCACGGGCGATGCCGACGCGTTGCAGCTGGCCGCCGGAAAGCTGGTCGCAGCGTTCGAACAGCTTGTCGCCCAGGTCCAGGCGTTGCAGTTCGGCGCGGGCGCCGGTGCTGTCGAGCGGGTAAAGCAGGCTGGCCAGGCTCTTGCCCAGCGACCACTGGCCGAGGCGGCCGGCGAGTACGGCGGTGACCACCCGCTGGCGCGGCGGCAGCGGCGGCGCCTGGTGTACCAGCGCAATGCGCGCGCGCAGGCGCTGGCGTGCGGCGTCGCCCAGCGCCCAGGGTTGGGCACCGAGCAGTTCGAAGCGGCCCGCCGAGGGTTTCAGGGCGGTGGCCAGGATACGCAGCAGGGTGGTCTTGCCGGCGCCCGAGGGGCCGATGATCGCCACCCGCTCGCCGGCTCCGACCGTGAGGTCGATGCCGGCGAGCGAACGCTGGCCATTGGCGTGGACGTGCTCCACGCCGGTCAGTTCCAGGGTCACTTCAAGAGGCCTGCGGCGCGCGCCGACTCCTCGATGCCCTGGTAGTTCTCAGGCTGGGTCTCGATGAAGCGGCTGGCCGCCTGCAGGTCGAGGATTTCCTTGTCGCGCGGCTTGCTCGGGTCGAGGGCGAGGAAGGCCTTCTTGATTTTCTCGGCCAGGGCCGGATCGAGGTTGCCGCGTACGGTCCAGTTGTAGTCGTAGTAGGTCGGGGTGGTGGCGAAGACCTTCACCTTGTTGGTGTCGACCTTGCCGGCGTCGACCAGTTTTTGCCACACGGAGGCGTTCAGCACGCCGGCGTCGACCTTGCCGGCCTGGACCCAGGCGACGGTGGCGTCGTGGGCGCCGGAATAGGCCACGCGGGAGAAGAACTGCTCGGGCACCACGCCGTCCTTCTGCATGAAGTAGCGCGGCATCAGGCTGCCGGAGGTGGACGACACGGAGCCGAAGGCGAAGGTCTTGCCCTTGAGGTCCTGGATCGACTTCACGTTCGCATCGGCGGTGATGAATTTGCTGGTGAACTGCTGGTCCTGCTCGCGCTGTACCAGCGGGATGGCGTTGCCGGTCTTCAGGCGCGCCTGGACGAAGGTGAAGCCGCCCAGCCAGGCCATGTCCAGGCGATCGGAAGCCAGGGCCTCGACCACGCCGGCATAGTCGGACACCGGGATGAACTTCACCGGCATGCCCAGCTGTTCTTCCAGGTAGGCGCCCAGCGGCTTGAACTTGCGCAGCAGTTCGGTGGGGGCTTCATCGGGGATGGCCGAGACCTTGAGTTCTTTCAGGGCTTCGGCATGGGTAACGGACGCAGCAAAGGACAGCGCAAAGCAGGCGGCGAGCGCCAGGGTGCGTTTCAGCATGGAGCAGTCTCCGGTTCAATAGCGGAAAAAGCCTGGGAAGTTTAGCGGCGGTCTGCCCGCGTATTCCCCGACCTTGGGTACACGCACTGCCGGCAGGCTCGGCCTCGGGCCTCGCGGGGGTTAAGATGGCCGCCCCCGTGCCCGCTATTTTGCCTGACAGGAGTGACCCATGTCTGCTGCCTTGCCTTCCATTGCCTTCGCCGGCCTCGGCCTGATGGGCGTGCCCATGTCCCGCCGGCTGCTCGCCGCCGGTTTTCCGCTGACCGTGTGGAACCGTTCCGCCGGCAAGCGTGAGCTGCTCGCCGGGGAGGGCGCCAGGGCCGTGGAGACGCCGGCGCAGCTGTGTGCCGAGGCCGAAGTGGTGATGCTGTGCCTGGCAGACACCGCCGCCGTGCGCGAGGTGGTATTCGGCGCCGGCGGCATCGTCGAGGGCGCCCGTGCCGGGCAGGTGCTGGTGGACTTCTCCAGCCTGGAGCCGGCCGCCACCCGCGAAATGGCGGTGGAACTGGAAGCGCGCACCGGCATGCGCTGGGTCGACGCGCCGGTCTCGGGCGGCACGCCGGGCGCGGAAGCCGGCACCCTGGCGATCATGGCCGGCGGTCGGGTCGAGGACATCGAACGCGTGCGGACGATCCTGGCCAATCTGGGCCAGCGCCTGACGCGCATGGGAGATGTCGGCGCCGGGCAGGTGACCAAGGTGTGCAACCAGATGATCGTCGCCTGCAACGCGCTGGTGATCGCCGAGGTGGTGGCGCTGGCGGAGAAGTCCGGTGTCGACGCGAGCCTGATCGCCCCGGCGCTGGCCGGCGGCTTCGCCGATTCCAGGCCCCTGCAGATCCTGGCCCCGCAGATGGCCGAGAGCCGCTTCGAACCGGTGAAGTGGCACGTGCGCACGCTGCTCAAGGACCTGGATACCGCCGTCAGGCTGTCCCGCGAGGAAGGCTCGGCCACGCCCATGAGCGGCCTTGCCGCGCAGCTGATGCGCCTGCATGGCAGCCAGGGCAATCTCGAACGCGACCCGGCTACCCTGGTCGAGCAATACCGTCAGTCGAAGGAATCCCGAGCATGAAACTCTGCGCCAACCTGTCCCTGCTGTTCACCGAAGTCCCGCTGCTGCAGCGTATCGACGCCGCCGCCAAGGCCGGCTTCGAGGGCGTGGAGATCCAGTTCCCTTATGACGTGCCCGCGCAGGATCTGAAAGCCGCGCTGGACGCCGCCGGCCTGCCGCTGGTGCTGATCAACCTGCCCGCTGGCGACCTGATGCAGGGTGGCGCGGGCCTGGCGGCGGTAGCGGAGCGCGCGGCGGAGTTCGATGCGGCGCTGGCCCAGGCGCTGGACTATGCGCGCATCGTCAAGCCGCAGCACGTGAACGTGCTGGCTGGGCGGCTGGTCGAGGGGCTGGACCGCGAGGTCGCCCTGCAGACCCTGGCGGAGCGTCTGCGCGCGACCTGCGATGCCTTCGCCGGCAGCGGCACCGACGTGCTGATGGAGGCCATCAACTGCCACGACATGAAGGGCTTCCTGCTCAACACCCCGGAGCACCTGCAGGACATGCTAGAGCGCGTGGCGCGGGAGAACCTGCGCGCGCAGCTGGACCTCTACCACATGGCGCGCATGGGCCTGGAACTGGTGGATTGCATCTATGCGCTGATGGGCCAGATCGGCCACGTGCAGTTCGCCGACTACCCCGAGCGCGGCGAGCCGGGCTCCGGCGAGATGGAGTTCGAGGTACCGCTGCAGGTGCTCGACGATGTCGGCTACGACGGCTGGCTGGGCGCCGAGTACCGCCCCACCGGCACCACCGCCGACTCGTTGCGCTGGCTGCCGCGCTGGCGTGCAGGCCAGTTTGACTTCTGATTCAGGCCTGGTTGCGTAGCAGGGCCGAATCGCTGCCCTCGTGGTAGGCGTCGAGAAACTCCACCAGCGCGGAGAAGGGCAGCGGTCGGCTGAACAGGTAGCCCTGCGCCAGCTCGCAGTGGTTGTCGCGCAGGAAGGCCAACTGCTGCGGGTGCTCGACGCCTTCGGCGATCACCTTCAAGTGCAGCTTCTGCGCCATGGCGACGATTGCCTGGGCGATCTCGCTGTCACGCAGGGATTGTGGCACGTCGCAGATGAAGGAACGGTCCACCTTCAGCGCATCCAGTGGCAGCCGGCGCAGGTACGACAGTGACGAATAGCCGGTGCCGAAGTCGTCGATCGACAGGCTAACACCCAGTTCACGCAGGCGACTGAGCAACGGGATGGCCTGGTCGATGTTGGCCATCACCGCGTTTTCGGTGACTTCCAGCTCCAGGTAACGGGCGGGCAGTCCGGCGTCGTCCAGGGTGCGCTGCACTTCTTCCACCAGGCTGTCGCGGCCCAGGTTGCTGGCGCAGCAGTTCACCGCCACCCGCAGGTCGGCAAATCCCAGGTCGTGCAGGCGGCGCAGGTCCTTGCAGGCATGGCGCAGGACCCAGGCGTCCAGCGCGCCGATCAGGCCGTTGGCCACGGCCAGGTTGATGAAGCGGTCCGGCGCCAGCAGGCCGTGGGTCGGGTGCTTCCAGCGCACCAGGGCTTCCACCTGTTCCACCCCGCCGTGGTCGAGGCGCAGGATCGGCTGGTAATAGAGCACCAGTTCGTCGTCCCACAGCGCCTTGCGCAGTTCCTCTTCCAGCTGCAGCTCCTGGGTGGCCTTGGTCTTCAGGTGCGGGCTGAAGAAGTGGGTGACGTTGCGTCCGTTGCCCTTGGATTGATAAAGGGCGAGGTCGGCGTGCTTGAGCAGTTCCTCGGCCTGTTCGCCGTCGTTGGGGAACAGGCTGATGCCGACGCTCAGGGTCATCACCAGGCTGCGCCCGGCGGTGGTGATCGGCTCCTTCATGCGCTGCATCAGGCGTTGGGCGAGAATGCGCGCTTCGTGGTCCTCGCCCAGGTCGGCGAGGATGCAGAACTCGTCGCCGCCGAACCGGGCCAGCAGGTCGGAGCCGCGCAAGGCGCTGCGGATGCGCCCGGAGACGATGCACAGCAGTTCGTCGCCGGCGGCGTGGCCGAGGGAGTCGTTGACCCGCTTGAAGTGGTCCAGGTCCAGCAGGATCACCGCCATGCCCTGGCCCTGCTTGCGGTTGCGCTCCAGGCGCAGGGCGAACTCCTCGTTCAGCGCCGTGCGGTTGTGCAGGCCGGTGAGTCCGTCGAAGCGCGCGAGTTGCTGCAGCGAGGCATTGGCGTGATCGAGCTGGCTGAGCAGGGCATTGACCCGGTGCAGTTCGCTTTCCTTGCTCTCCAGGCTTTCCTCGATCCAGGCGGCCCAGAGCCCGGCGAGCACCACCGCCAGCGCCAGCAGGCCGACCATCAGGCCGAGCTGGATGGCGTTGCCTTGGGTGGGGTCTTCGCCCGGCACCACCCAGCTGGGTAGCGTCAGGGTCAGCGCCGCCATACCGGTGAAGTGCATGCCGGCGATGGCGCTGCCGAGCAACAGGCTGGCGGCGACCTGGTAGATCCATTGGCGCTGCGCAGGCTGCCGGTTGAGGACGGGCGTCAGCACCAGGGCGGCATAGGCCACCAGGATCGCCAGCAGGACCGACAGCGCCACCAGGGGCGGGTCGTAATGCTGCGCCGGTGGCGCCTGGATGGCGGCCATTCCGGTGTAGTGCATGCCGGCGATGCTCGCGCCGATGCAGCAGGCGGCCAGCAGGTGTTGCAGGGGGCTGAGCCCGGCCTGGACGAGCAGGCGCATCGCGACCACCGAGGTGCCGATGGCGATGAACAGCGAGAGGAGGGTCAGCCCGCCGCTGAAGTGCACCGGCACCGCCGGGCGGAAGGCGAGCATGGCGACGAAATGCATCGACCAGATGCCGCTACCCAGGCAAATGCCGCCCACCCACTGCCAGCGGTGGGCGTGGCGGGGCGTACGGATCATCCGGCTGGCGATGCTCAAGGCGACGAAACTGGCGACGCAGGCAATCAGGATGGAAAGCAGCACCAGGCCGGAATTGTGTGTGCACTCCAGCAGCACCGCGTCGGGTACGGCGTCCTTCTGCCATTCCATAGCCGGGAGCTCCTGATGTCGGGACGTGGTCGGGGCACGGTTCGATATCACTTTGATGTCAGTCTAGGAGGCGACCATCGCCCTGCAAGGCGTGGATGGCCTTTCCGACGGGGCGGAGGGCTGTCGCCGACGTACGGTCGAGCCCGTTGGCGATGGCGTCTCATCTCTTTCTTCCGGGCAGGGATGGAATCGCCAAATTGACATTTTTTTGACTAACTTCCGGCTAGAGTATCGCCGCCGGCCGGGAGGCTCGGCCGTTGACGTTTCCAACCCGATTATTGACGCTCAAGGAGTGCACTCGATGGCCGAGGGCAAGCGCCGCCTCTTCCCGCAGATCAGTTCGACGCGGCTGGTCATGCTGTTTTCCCTGGCCCTGGTGTTGTTCTACAACGTCGCGACCTGGAAGGCGCTGAACAACCTGGTGCCGCTGGAAGGCATCAAGGGCGCTGCGTTCTTTCTTTCCTTCGCCTTCTTCCTCTGGGCGGCCTTCACCCTGCTGCTGACGCTGGTGTCGTTCCGGCCGCTGCTCAAGCCGGCGCTCACGTTGGTGGCACTGGTTTCCGCGGGCGCGGCCTACTTCATGAACGCCTACGGCGTGGTCATCGACACGGTGATGGTGCAGAACGTGTTCGAGACCAATCCCGGCGAAGCCGCAGCGCTGTTCAGTGCGCGGATGGTGGGTTACCTGCTGGTGCTGGGCGTACTGCCGGCGGCGATCATCTGGCTGACCCCGGTGAGCTATCGCCCGTTCTTCCGCGGACTGCTGAACAAGGTCCTGGCGATCGCCGGGTGCCTGGCGGTGGTGGCGGTTTCGGTGGGCAGCTTCTATTCCACCTACGCGCCGGTGTTCCGCCAGGAAGACAAGCTGACCCACTTCATCAATCCGACCAACTACATCTATGCAGTGGGCAAGTACACCAAGCAGCGCCTGGGCATCAAGGAAAACCTGGTGGTACAGCCGATCGGCGAGGATGCCGTGCTGACCCAGCGCGTGCGCGCCGACGGCAAGAAGTCGCTGATGGTCTTCGTGGTCGGTGAAACCGCTCGCGCCGATCATTTCTCCCTCAACGGCTACGCCCGCGACACCAACCCGGAACTGGCGAAGCTGGACATCATCAACTTCGCCAACGTCAGCTCCTGCGGCACCTCCACCGCCGTGTCGGTGCCCTGCATGTTCTCCAAGTTCCCCCGCGAGGACTACAGCGACAAGAAGGGCAAGACCTACCAGGGGCTGCTCGACGTTCTGCAGCGCGTGGGGGTGTCCGTGCTCTGGCTGGACAACAACAGCGACTGCAAGGGCACCTGCCTGCGCGTGCCGAACCGCGACATTCCCAAGACCCAGGCCGGTCCGTTCTGCGATGGCAAGAACTGCCTGGACGAAGCCTTGCTGCAGGATCTGCAAGCCTATATCGACGGCTTGAAGGGCAACGCGATCATCGTCCTGCACGCCGACGGCAGCCACGGCCCGGAGTACTACGAGCGCTATCCGAAGACCCTGGAACGCTTCAAGCCGGTATGCCACACCAACCAGCTGGGCAGTTGCAGCAGCGAGGAACTGGTGAACGTCTACGACAACACCATCCTCTACACCGACTTCTTCCTGTCCAAGGTGGTGGAGCTGCTCAAGCGCAACGAAGGCCGCTTCGACACCTCGATGCTCTATGTCTCCGACCACGGCGAGTCGCTGGGTGAAAATGGCGTCTACCTGCACGCCGCGCCCTACGCCATCGCCCCGAAGGCGCAAACTCATGTGCCGATGGTGATGTGGTTCGGCGCTGGCGCGCTGGGCGATCTGGGTATCGATCGCGGCTGCCTGGAGACCAAGGCCAAGGCCGATGAGTTGAGCCATGACAACCTGTTCCACTCGGTGCTCGGACTCTATGAGGTGCGTACCAGCCTCTACCAGCTGGACCTGGACATCTTCCATTCCTGCCGACGCAACATGACCGTCTCCCAGTAAACGGGAACAGCGGCAAAAAGAAGGCCCTGCGGCGTCTGCCGCAGGGCCTTCGTGTTTTCCGGTTCTGGAATTACTTGTCGCGTACCAGCAGCACCGGGCGGTTGCTGACGCGGATCAGGCCTTCGGCCACGCTGCCCAGCATCAGGCGGCGTACGCCACGGCGGCCGTGGGTGCCCATGACGATCACATCGGCTTTCGAGGCTTCGGCCTCGATCTCGATGCGTTCGGCGATCTCCTCGCTGGCGCGCTCCTGGCAGACCCGCTCGAACACGGCCTTGACCGGGAAGTCGGCGACATGCTCCCTGGCCTTGGCCAGGATGTCATCGGCAGCCTTCAGCGCGGCTTCACGCAGCGGCTCGGGGTTGTAGTACACGGCGTAGTCGGGCAGGTGCCGCAACGGGCTGTCGACGATGGTGATGACACGCAGCTCGCCGCCGCTCAGCTTGGCCAGCTTGGCTGCTTCCACCAGGGCACGGTCGGAAACCGGACTGCCGTCCACCGCGACCAGAATGCGCTCGTACATGATGTGTTCCTCAATCAGTGGGCTTGGTAAGAAAACTCTATCCCTCCGAGGGCGAGATTCCCTTGCGCAGCGTCAATGGTAGTCGGTATGTCTGAAAATGCCGGGAATAGAGCGGTGTAACCGTGGACGGAACGTTGCCAGGGCGGGTTCGCGAGCATACAGGTTGCGGGCGTGCCTGCGTTTCGTAGGAGCGAGCTTGCTCGCGAACAAAGCCCGCCCCATGAAAAAAACCGCCACAGGTCACCCCGTGGCGGCTTCTTCATTGCGCGTTGCTCGGTATCCGGATCAGCCAGCCACCAGAACGCGGATCGCCTCCAGGCGCAGCGAGGCTTTATCCAGCATCGACAGGCTGTCGTCGCGCTGCTTGCGCAGGGCTTCCAGTTCGCTGTCGCGCACGCTGGGGTTGACGGCCTTGAGCGCGGTCAGACGGGCCAGTTCCTCGTCCAGGGTGGCGGTCAACTGCTGGCGGGCCTGTTCCACGCGCTCGGCGTGGCGCGGTGCGATCTTGGTTTCGGCCACGGCGAACTGCTTGGCCAGCACGTCGCGCTGGGCCTGCACGAACTTGTTGGCGCTGGCGCGCGGCACGCTTTCCAACTGGTCGTTGAGGGTTTCGAAGGACACGCGGGCGGACAGGTCGTTGCCGTTGGCGTCCATCAGGCAGCGCAGCGCCACCGGCGGCAGGAAGCGGCCGAGCTGGAGTTTGCGCGGCGCCACGGCTTCGCTGACGAACAGCAGCTCCAGCAGCACGGTGCCGGGCTTGAGCGCCTTGTTCTTGATCAGCGCCACCGATGTGTTGCCCAGCGAGCCGGACAGCACCAGGTCCATGCCGCCCTGCACCATCGGGTGCTCCCAGGTGAGGAACTGCATGTCTTCGCGGGCCAGCGCCTGGACGCGGTCGTAGGTGATGGTGACGCCTTCGTCGTCGCCCAGCGGGAAGCTGGCGTCCAGCATCTTCTCGCTCGGACGCAGGATCAGCGCGTTCTCGGAATGGTCCTCGCTGTGGATGCCGTAGGTATCGAACAGCTTCTCCATGTAGATCGGCAGGGCGAACTGGTCGTCCTGCTCATCGATTGCTTCCACCAGCGCCTCGCCTTCGCCGGCGCCGCCGGAGTTCAGCTCCAGCAGGCGGTCGCGGCCGCTGTGCATCTCGGCTTCCAGCGCCTCGCGGGCGGCGATGCCTTCGGCCAGCAGGGCAGCGAAGGCGTCGTCGTCGCCGCCGTCCAGCAGTTCCACCAGGCGCGGGCCGAAGCGGTGCTGCAGGGCGTTGCCGGTAGGGCAGGTGTTGAGGAACGCGTTCAGCGCCTGGTGGTACCACTGGAACAGGCGTTCCTGCGGGCTGTTTTCCAGGTGCGGGACGTGGATCTGGATGGTGTGCTTCTGGCCGATGCGGTCGAGACGGCCGATGCGCTGTTCCAACTGGTCCGGGTGGGCCGGCAGGTCGAACAGCACCAGGTGATGGGCGAACTGGAAGTTGCGGCCTTCGCTGCCGATTTCCGAGCAGATCAGCACCTGGGCGCCGAACTCTTCATCGGCGAAGTAGGCGGCGGCGCGGTCGCGTTCGAGGATGCTCATGCCTTCGTGGAACACGGTGGCCGGGATGCCGGACTTCAGACGCAGAGCGTCTTCCAGGTCCAGCGCGGTCTCGGCGTGGGCGCAGATCACCAGCACCTTGTACTGCTTGAGCATCTTCAGGGTGTCGATCAGCCACTCGACGCGCGGGTCGAAGCGCCACCAGCGGGCGTTCTCGTCGGCGTCCTCGACCTGGGCCTGGAAGCTGACTTCCGGGTACAGATCCGGGTGCTCGCCGATGGGCAGTTCCATGTACTCGATCGGGTTGGCCAGCACGTAGGGGTGCAACTGACGCTCCGGGAAGCCCTGCACGGCGGCGCGAGTGTTGCGGAACAGCACGCGGCCGGTACCGTGGCGGTCGAGCAGCTCACGGACCAGGCGGGCACGGGCGTCTTCGTTGCCGCTCTCGACGCTGGCCAGCAGTTCGTCGCCGGCGCTGCCGAGGAAGCCGTGGATGGCCTCGCGGGCGGTGGGGGAGAGGCGGCCGTGGTCGATCAGCTCCTGCACGGCCTCGGCGACCGGACGGTACTGGCCGCTTTCGGCGCGGAAGGCTTCCAGGTCGTGGAAACGGTCCGGGTCGAGCAGGCGCAGACGGGCGAAGTGGCTGTCCAGGCCCAGCTGTTCCGGGGTCGCGGTGAGCAGCAGTACGCCGGGGATGACCTGCGACAGTTGTTCGACCAACTGGTATTCGCGGCTGGCCTGCTCCGGGTGCCAGACCAGGTGGTGGGCTTCGTCCACGACCAGCAGGTCCCAGCCGGCGGCGAACAGGGCGTCCTGCGCACGCTCGTCCTCGCGCAGCCACTCCAGCGCCACCAGGGCCAGCTGGGTGTCTTCGAAGGGATTGCTGGCATCGCTCTCGACGAAACGTTCGCGGTCGAACAGGGCGACTTCCAGGTTGAAGCGCCGGCGCATTTCCACCAGCCACTGGTGCTGCAGGTTTTCCGGCACCAGGATCAGCACGCGGCTGGCGCGGCCGGAGAGCAGTTGGCGGTGGATCACCAGGCCCGCTTCGATGGTCTTGCCCAGGCCCACTTCGTCGGCCAGCAGGACGCGCGGCGCCATGCGGTCGGCGACTTCGCGGGCGATGTGCAACTGGTGGGCGATGGGTTGCGCGCGGGCGCCGCCCAGGCCCCAGAGGGAAGATTGCAGCAGGCGGGTGCGGTGTTCCAGGGTGTGGTAGCGCAGGCCGAACCAGGACATCGGGTCGATCTGCCCGGCGAACAGCCGATCGCTGGCCAGGCGGAACTGGATGAAGTTCGACAGCTGGGTCTCCGGCACGGTGTGCTGGTCGTTCTGTGCGGTGATGCCGTGGTAGATCAGCAGGCCGTCGACCTCGTCCACTTCGCGGACGGTCATCTTCCAGCCTTCGAAATGGGTGATCTCGTCGCCCGGGGCGAAGCGCACGCGGGTCAGCGGCGCGTTGCGCTCGGCGTACTGGCGGGTATCACCGGTGGCGGGATAGAGCACCGTGAGCAGGCGGCCGTCCAGCGCCAGGATGGTCCCCAGCCCGAGTTCCGCTTCACTGTCGCTGATCCAGCGTTGACCGGGTTGATACTGCGCCATGATCACCTCCCAAAAAAAGCCGGCTATGGTACCGGAACGTGTGGCATTCAGCGATGGCCGAAGACGGTGCCGGTCGTCCGAAAGGTCGGGCCTGCCGGGAGGGAGGCGCTGGGCGTCGGGGGCTCCCGCTGGACTTGCCGCAAATGTACGAAAGTGTAGCGAGCCGGGCTCAAGTCTGTAGCGGAGCCGCCGATAGCCTGACCAGAGGACCTCCGACGGGACTTTTCCGCATGCTGCCGCCCATTCCCCACAGTCTGGCACCGGTCACCGCCCAGCAGGACGTGCCCAGGCCGCGACCGGATGTCGCCCCGGTGAGCCCGCCTGCCCCCAGCGCGGGCAACGCCGGCGTGGGCCTGGAGCGTCGTCCCGACGAAGAGGTGCTGGAAGAGGAATACCAGCGCCGCCGCAAACGCCGCCAGCCCAGCGATGGCACGCCGGAGGGCGAGGCGCTGGAAGAGTTGGAGCAGGTCGAGGAGCTGGGCGAAGTGCGGGATGCTCCGCGCAAGGGCCTGTGGATCGATATCGAGGTCTGACGCCCCGGCCCGGGGTAAGCTGGACGAGTTCCCGATCACGCCGAGTCCCGCATGCTGTTCGACGATGCCCCCATTCACTTGCCCGATGCCGAGTTGCGCCTGCTGTCCGACTGGTGCCCGCCGCGGCGTGCTGCTCAGTGGTTCGAACAACTGGTCGCCGAGACGCCCTGGGAGCAGCCATGCGTGCGCCTGCACGGGCGCGACTACCCGGTGCCGCGGCTGGTCAACTGGTACGGCGATCCCGAGGCTTTCTATGCCTACTCCGGCCTGACCCACGTGCCGCTACCCTGGACGCCGCTGCTGACGGAGATCCGCGCACGGGTGGAAGAGGCGGCCGGGCAGCGCTTCAACGGCGTGCTGCTCAACTACTACCGCGACGGCCAGGATTCGATGGGCTGGCACAGCGACGACGAACCGGCACTGGGCCGCAACCCGGTGGTGGCGTCATTGAATCTCGGTGGCGCGCGGCGCTTCGACCTGCGGCGCAAGGGGCGACACACAATCGAACATTCCATCGAGCTGTCCGGCGGTTCGCTGCTGGTCATGTCCGGCGCGACGCAGCATTATTGGCAACATCAGGTCGCCAAGACGCGCCATGCGGTCGCGCCGCGCCTGAATCTGACTTTCCGCCTGGTGCATGCCCTGCCATGAGCAATGACGAAAAACTGATCGACTTCGCCTCCGAGCGCGACAAGCGCATCCACGACGTGCACGAAAAGCGTTTGCAGGACGTGCGCAAGGCCTTCGAGAACGCGCTGCCGCTGAGCAAGGCGCGCAAGAAGGGCAAGAGCAAGCCGAAGAAACGCTGATTTTTCCTGCCCCTACCCACCCCTTTTTCGTCAGAAACACCGTCTCGCGCGGCTTCCCGCCGCACCTACCCCTTTCGCTAAGTTGACCTGCGTCAGTGCTCCGGCCCTCGCCGGAAAGCGCCTTGTCGACCATTGATCCAGGTCAATTTGCCCTGTCCGGCCGCCGGTAATCTGCACACATCCCCAGACGATGTAGGCAAATAGGAGGCCAGCATCATGTTCATCGACGAAGTGGTTCTCGCAGGCATCGTTACCGTAGGACTCATGGTTCTGTTCTTCGGCGGGGTCGGATATTTCATCTGGAAGGACTCGCACAAGCGCGGTTGACCTTCCAGATACACAGAGCACGCAAGGCACTTCGGGCGACTTAGGTCGCCCGTTTTTTTTGCCTGCGCGAAAGTCGGAATGACATATTGTTAGCTTGCTAATAATATCCGGGCAGCGATAGTGCCATTCCCGTTGCGGGCTATCTTTAAGCGATAGATCCGAAGCCTTTCGAGAGACTGCGTGCGACCTACGCTACAGGCATTTCTTGCGCCGGATACGCTGGCGCTGAAGTTCGCGATCAAGACCCTCCTGGCTGGCGGCCTGGCGCTTTGGTGCGCCTTCCGTTTCGACCTCGAGCAGCCACAGTGGGCGCTGATGACGGTGTTCATCGTGTCCCAGCCGTTGTCGGGCATGGTAGTGGCCAAGGGGCTGTTCCGCCTGATCGGCACGCTGGCCGGCACCGCCATGTCGGTGGTCATCATGGCCTTGTTCGCCCAGACCCCCTGGCTTTTCCTGCTGGCCGTATCGGTGTGGCTCGGCCTGTGTACCGCCGCTTCGACGACCCTGCGCAACCACATGTCCTATGCCTTCGTGCTCTCGGGCTATACGGTGGCGATCATCGGCCTGCCGGCGATCAGCCATCCGCTGGGGGTGTTCGACCAGGCCGTGGCGCGTTCCACGGAAATCTGCCTGGGCATCCTCTGCGCCTCGGCGGTCAGCGCCATCCTCTGGCCGCGCCGGGTCGAGGCCAACCTGGACAAGCAGGCGCGGGCCACCTGGCTTGCCGGGATGCAGGCCGCACGCAGCGAAATCGACGCCGATGCGCGGGAAATCAGGGGCCTGCTGCAGGCGCTGGGCAAGATCGTCGAGGTGGACGTGCAGCGCGACCACGCCTGGTTCGAGGGGTATCGCGGGCGCATGCGGTCGCGGGCGCTGCGCATCCTGTCCCGCGATCTGCTCAGCCTGTTGCGCACTGCACGTGGCGTGGCCCGCCAGCGCAGCGTGCTGGACGAGGGCGACAAGGCGCGGCTGCAACCCTGGATCGATGAACTGCAAGCGCTGTTGCAGGACCCGCAGGTCGAGCCGATGAAGATGCTGGGCGCGCGGCTGGAGCAGGCGGGCACCGACGACACCCGGTCCAATGACCTGCGCTACTGCCTGACCCGCTGTGCCCTGTTGCTGCGCAAGGCCGTGGACGCCGAGCACACCATGCGCTCGGTTGCTTCGGGCGCGGTGGATGAGCGAACGACCGGTACGCTGTCCTGGCACCGCGATGGGCTGATGGCGCTGTTCTACGGATTGCGCAGTGCCCTGGCGCTGCTCGGCATGTCGGCCTTCTGGATGGCCACCGCATGGCCCGCCGCCACCGGTGGAATGCTGCTGGCGGCGGTGATCTGCAGCCTGTTCGCCAACCGCGACAACGCCGTTGCCATTGGCCTGGGCTTCCTGCGCGGCATTCTCTATGCGATACCCGCCGCCGCGGTGGTCACCCAGTGGCTGCTGCCGCAATGGAATGGCTTCCCCTTGCTCTGCATGGCCCTGGGCGTGCCGCTGTTCTTCGCCTTGCTGGGCATGGCCACGCCGGCATTGGCCGGCACCGCCACGTCGTTCTCGATCCACTTCATCACCCTGGTGGCGCCGAGCAATGTGATGAAGTACGACCTGGCCAGCCTGCTCAATTCCGCACAGGGCATCGTCATCGGCGTGGGCTTCGCGGTCGTGGTGTTCCGCCTGTTGACCCTGCCGGCGGACTGGCTGAACCGCCGCCTGATCCAGGCCACCTGTGTCGATCTCGGGCGGCTGACCCGGCGGCCGATCGCGGAGGCGGAGAACTGGTTCGGTGGCCGCATGGCCGACCGCCTGATTCGCCTCGCGCGGCACTACACCCTGCTGCCGAAAGCCGAGCAGCGGCGCTGGCAGGACGGCCTGCTGGCGCTGGACCTGGGCAACGAGCTGATCCACATGCGCGCCTGTCTCAATGGCGCCCAGGGTGTGCTGCGCAAGTCGCGCGACCAGTTCCTCGGCGCGCTTGCCAGCGTGCTGGAGCAAGGGCCGGGCATCGGCCGCGAGCAGCGCCTGGAATCGCTCTGCGAACCGCTGGAACAGGCCCTGGCGCGTGATCGCCAGGGCGACAGCGAACCCAATCGCCTGGCCCGCGCCGCCCTGGCGCAATTGCGCCACACTTGGCGGCAGTGGTGTCGACTGGAGGAATCGCATGGGCCTGCATGAGGTCGGCTGGGGCGGTGTCTACCTCAGCCCGCTGTTCATCTACGCCGTGCTGGCCCTGGGCCTGACCGTGGTACTGCGCCTGCTGCTGCAGGCTACGCCCTTCGGCCGCTGGATCTGGCACGAAGCGTTGTTCGATTGCTCGTTGTTCGTGTTGATTCTCTGCGGCGTCACCTGGGCGCTGAGTGGGATCCCTTGAGAGGAGACGTTGCATGCGCGGATTCCTTCGCGTAGCCATCACCCTGATTCTGGTCGCTGCCGCGGTGCTCGCCGGCACCTGGCTATGGCGTTACTACATGCTGTCGCCCTGGACCCGCGATGCGCGGGTACGCGCCGACGTGGTGGTGATCGCCCCGGACGTTTCCGGGTGGGTCACCGACCTTGCGGTGCAGGACAACCAGCAGGTGAAAGCCGGCGACCTGATCATGCGCATCGACCGCGAGCGCTACGCCGCCAACCTCGAGCAGGCCAAGGCACAGGCCGAAACCCGGCACCAGCAGTACCTGCTGCGCCAGAGCGAAGCGTCGCGGCGCAATCGTCTGGGTATCGCCGCGATCAGCGCCGAAGACAAGGAAACCGCGCAGATCAACGCCGCCATCGCCAAGAGCGAGTACGACGAGGCGCTGGCCCAGGTGCGCCTGGCCGAGCTGAACCTCACCCGCAGCGAGATGCGTGCCCCGCGCGACGGACAGGTGACCAACCTGCGCCTGGCCCAGGGCAACTATGCTCAGGCCGGCCAGCCGGCGATGGCGTTGGTGGACCAGAAGTCCTTCTACGTCACCGCCTACTTCGAGGAGACCAAGCTACCCGGCATCCGCGTCGGCCAGCCGGCGAAGGTCGTGCTGATGAGCGGCGACACCCCCATCGACGGCACCGTGCAAAGCATCAGCAGCGGCATCACCGACCGCAATGCCATTCCTGACAGCCAGTTGCTGGCCAACGTCGAGCCGACCTTCAACTGGGTACGCCTGGCCCAGCGCATTCCGGTGCGCATCCATCTCGACAGGGTTCCCGAAGGCGTGCACCTGAGCGCCGGGATGACCGCCAGCGTCACCGTGAAGGAACGCTGAGGGGCGCGTCGTCCGACTCGCGCTGCAGCCAGCAGGACAGCACGGCGCAGAGCACCGAGAGCGCCACCAGGCCGATACCGACCCAGGGCGTCCAAGCGATGCCCGCGAGGCTGATCACCGCGCCGCCCAGTGCAGCGCCGAGGGCTACGCCCAGGTGCATGGCCGAGGTGTTCAGCGCCACCCCGGCGCTGCCGCTGGCCGGGTCGCTGGCCAGCAGGTAGCTCTGCACCGCCGGCGAGATCATCCAACTGATGGTGCTCCAGACCATCAGCGCCGCCAGCAGCATCCAGGGGTGCCCGAGGCTCAGCGGGATCGCCAGCATCGCCAGGGCAAACAGGATCGGTACCACGATCAAGGCGCGGCGATGGCCGAGGCGGTCGCTCAGCCAGCCGCCGAGGTAGCCGCCGCCAATGGCCGCAAGGCCGATCAGCAAGAGGGTCAGGGCGATGCGCTGGCTGTCGGTGATCCCGGCCACCTGCTGGAACCAGGGCGTGATGTAGGCGAACAGGGTGAAGTGCCCGCCCAGCAGCAGGATCGACACCAGTTGCGCCAGGTTCAGCGAGGGGCTGCGCAGCTGGCGCTTGTACGCCGCGCCATTGGCCGGGCTGACGAGGGCGCGGCGGGGCAGGGCGAGACGCAGCAGTGCGGCCAGCGGCAGCGAATAGAGGGCGATGGCGGCGAAGATCCAGCGCCAGCCGAACCATTCATTCACCAGCACGCCGGCCGGCACGCCGAACACCAGCGAGCCGCTGATACCCATGAAGATCAGGCCGATGGCGCGCCCGCGCTGGGTCGGCGGCGCCAGCTCCACCGCCAGCAGGCTGGCCTGCATGATCAACAGCCCGCAACAGGCGGCCATACCGATGCGCATCAGCAGCAGAGGGACGTAACCGGGGCTGAGCGCCGCGCCGGCGTTGAAGGCGGCGAACACCAGCAGGGTGATCACCAGCAGGCGGCGGCAGTCGGCGCCACGGGTGAACCAGCCGAGCAGCGGCGCGGCGATGGCGAAGCTCAGGGAGAACAGGCTGGTGAGCTGGCCGGCCAGGCTGAGGGAAACGCCCAGGTCATCGGCGAGTGACGGCAGGATGCCGGTGAGGATGGCCTCGGCGAGGCCCGCGGCGAAGGTGCAGAGGGACAGCAACAGCAGTCGAAGGTCCATGATGGCTCCGATTCCCGGTAATGGGGTTTCGGGCGGAGGGCCTTCGGTTATCCCGGATGGATTGAAAAATGACCAGGGCAGGGTAGTTGAGGTGAAAACTGTATACAAGTTTCCGGGGCCGGCGGCCAGCCCCGGAGTCGATCTCGGAACCTGTTCAAGGTCTTGCCGGGCGCAGCATGAGCAAGCGCAGGCAGACGTTGAATAGATTCTCAGCCGATGGTGATCGGCGGCAGGGCAGGCAGTTCGATGTTGAGCTTCTCGGTGGGTGCCAGCACTTCGGCCTCGCCTTTGACCACGGCCTTGCCATCCTGGTTGAGCACCACGGTGCCGATGCGTACGCGGTTCTTCGGCAGCTTTTCCAGCACTTCCAGCTCTACCGTCAGTTCGTCACCGAGCTTCACCGGGCGGGTGAACGTCAGATTCTGGCCGAGGTAGATAGTGCCCGGGCCGGGCAGGGTGGTGGCGATCGCCGCGCTGATCAGCGCGCCAGTGAGCATGCCGTGGGCGATGCGTTCCTTGAACTGGGTGGTGGCGGCGTAGTCGGCGTCCAGGTGCACCGGGTTGCGGTCGCCGGAGACCTCGGCAAACAGCTGGATGTCGCGCTCGCCGACGTTGCGTCGGAAGTTGGCCTTCTGGCCGACTTCGAGTTCTTCATAGGGGACGTTCTGGACCTGGGTCATAGGGGCTCCTCGGATTTCTCGACTTGCGAGACGGGGCAGTGCGCCGCCAGCCAGTCGATCAGGTTGCGGGTGATCTCGTCGCGGTTGCTCTCGTTGAACAGCTCGTGACGAGCGTCGGGATAGATCTTCAGTTGGACGTCGCGTACCCCGGCCCGGGTTATCGCCTGGGCGAGGTCGCGCAGGCGCTTGCCCTGGCTGACCGGGTCGCGCTCGCCACCGATCACCAGTACCGGCAGGTCGCTGCGGATGCGCGACAGGTGCTCCAGCGGCGTGATGTCGGCCAGGCCGCCGAGCAGGTCCAGCCATAGCTGATTGCTGCAGCGGAAGCCGCAGAGCGGGTCGGCGACGTATTTGTCGACTTCGGCGGGATCGCGGCTGAGCCAGTCGAAGGCGGTACGGTTGGGTTTGAAGGCTTTGTTGAACGAGCCGAAGGAGAGGAAGTCGATCAGCGCGCTGCGCCCCAGAGGGCCCTGGCGCCAGCGCTCGAAGCGGGCGATCAGGCGGGCGCTCTTGTACAGCGCCACTGGCTGGTAATTGGAGCCGGACAGCACTGCCGCCTTCACGCTGGCGCTGTGCTGCATCAGGTAGGCGCTGCCGATGTAGCTGCCCATGCTGTGGCCGAGCAGGACGATGGGCAGGTCCGGATGCTCCTCGCGCACATGCTGGTTCAGCGTGTGCAGGTCGCCGATCACCTTGCCCCAGCCGCCGCGGTCGGCGTAGTGGCCGAGTTCGCTGTTCTCGGCGGTGCGGCCGTGGCCGCGCTGGTCGATGGCGTAGAGGTGATAGCCGGCGGCGTTCAGCGCCAGGGCCAGGCGCTCGTAGCGGCCGGCATGTTCGGCCATGCCGTGGGACAGCATCAGAGCCCCGCGGAACTGACCTTCCGGTGCCCAGTGGCGGGTGTACAGCGGTGTCTCGTCGCTGGCGGTCAGCCAGTAGGCGGCGTAAGGCATGGGTCCTTCCCGTTGTTGTACGAATTATCGTCGAGCGAAGGTGAGACACGGCGATCGTCGCCGAAGCTGCGCAGTGTACAGCGCCGTGCGCATCTGCCCAGGCGATTTTTGCCCAGGTTCGCCCGTGGACATCTTCTGTAAGGATTGTGTCGGCTGGCCTAGGCTTCCCGCGACGTCAGGTGCTCCGTGGTATCCCTGCGCGGCAGTAGGCGGTGGCGCAAGATTCATGCAGTCAATGACACTCGCCGGAGTCTTTGCGCTGACCGGGGGAACTGTTAGCTTCCGTCAAATGACCGCAATGGCGGTTTGGTTTCGCTCAGGTACGAGGATAAGAATAAATGCAACCTGATTTCTGGAACGACAAACGCCCGGCCGGCGTGCCCAGCGACATTGATCTGACGGCCTACAAGTCCGTGGTCGAAGTGTTCGAGCGCTCCTGCAAGAAGTTCGCCGACCGTCCGGCGTTCAGCAACCTGGGCGTGACCCTGACCTATGCCGAGCTGGACCGCCTGTCCGCTGCTTTCGGCGCGTACCTGCAGAAGCACACCGACCTCAAGCCCGGTGACCGCATCGCCGTGCAGATGCCCAACATCCTGCAATACCCGATCGCGGTGTTCGGCGCCCTGCGCGCCGGGCTGGTGGTGGTCAACACCAACCCGCTGTACACCGCGCGCGAGATGCGCCACCAGTTCAAGGACTCCGGCGCCCGCGCGCTGGTCTACGTGAACCTGTTCGGCAAGCTGGTGCAGGAAGTGCTGCCCGACACGGGGCTCGAATACCTGATCGAGGCGCGCATGGGCGACCTGCTGTCGCCGCTCAAGGGGCTCCTGGTCAACACCGTGGTCAAGCACGTGAAGAAGATGGTGCCGGAGTACAGCCTGCCCCAGGCCGTCTCCTTCAAGGACGCCCTGCGCCAGGGCCGTGGCCACGGGCTGCAGCCGGTCAAGGCCGGTCTCGACGACATCGCCGTGCTGCAATACACCGGCGGCACCACCGGCGTGGCCAAGGGCGCCATGCTCACCCACGGCAACCTGGTGGCGAACATGCAGCAGGTGCACGCCTGCCTGCAGCAGCACGGCCCGGACGGCAAGCCGCTGATGCAGGTCGGCAACGAGGTGATGATCGCGCCGCTGCCGCTGTACCACATCTATGCCTTCACCGCGAACTGCATGTGCATGATGGTCAACGGCAACCACAACGTACTGATCACCAACCCGCGCGACATCCCCGGCTTCATCAAGGAACTGAAGAAGTGGCGCTTCTCCGCGCTGCTGGGGCTGAACACCCTGTTCGTCGCCCTGATGGATCGCCCGGAGTTCAAGGAACTCGACTTCTCCAACCTGAAGGTCACCAACTCCGGCGGCACCGCGCTGGTCACCGCTACCGCCGAGCGCTGGAAGGCCATGACCGGTTGTTCCGTGGTCGAAGGCTACGGCCTCACCGAAACTTCCCCGGTGGTCAGCACCAACCCCTACGGCGACCAGGCGCGCCTGGGCACCGTCGGCATCCCGGTGCCGGGTACCGCGCTGAAGGTGATCGATGACAACGGCAATGACCTCGGCCTGGGCGAGCGGGGCGAGCTGTGCGTGAAGGGCCCGCAGGTGATGAAGGGCTACTGGCAGCGCCCGGAAGCCACCGCCGAGGTGCTGGACGCCGAAGGCTGGCTGCGTACTGGCGACATCGCGGTGATCGATCAGGACGGCTTCGTCCGTATTGTCGACCGCAAGAAGGACCTGATCATCGTCTCCGGCTTCAACGTCTACCCCAACGAGATCGAGGACGTGGTCATGGCCCACCCGAAGGTCGCCAACTGCGCGGCGGTCGGCGTGCCGGACGAGAAGTCCGGCGAGGCGGTGAAACTGTTCGTCGTGCCGCGCGAGGGCGGGGTGACGGTGGAGGAGCTCAAGGCCTACTGCAAGGAGAATTTCACCGGCTACAAGGTGCCCAAGCACATCGTGCTCAAGGACGCCCTGCCGATGACGCCGGTGGGCAAGATCCTGCGTCGGGAGCTGCGCGAAACGGCTTGAGGCGAGCGTGAACGAAAAGGGGGGCTGATCCAGAATCAGCCCCCTTTTTTATTGCCGGTTGTCAGCCAGAGCCGGTCAACCGCCACAGCCGCCACAGCAGCTATTCTTCTTGCGCAGGATCTCGTAGAGATCGTCCTTGAGCTGCAGCTTCTGTTTCTTCAGCGCCTCGATGGTGTCGTGCGAGGCAGGGGTGATGCCGGCTTCCATGTTCTTGATCTCCTGATCGAGATCGTTGTGGCTATGGAAGAGCTTGGCGAAATGCGGGTCTTCGGCTTTGAGGCGAGTAATCTTTTCACGGAATTCGGGAAACATGAGGGTTCTCCAGGCGAGTGCAAAAGTACTCTGCGTGATCTGCACCTGGCCGGTGTTGAGGTAGATCATTTCCGGAAGATGATTTCGCAAGTACCTGGCGGATGATTCGTTCACCGGCCCGCAAGCGCCGACGAATGTCCTTGCTCTTCACCCGGTGGGCAGGATCGGCATCGGGAACTGCGCGAAACCGCCTGGTCGGACTCCGCCGATCCACCTCCGTGACGGGACCGCTCTGGCGATCAGTCCCCGTTCTTTTTTCCGGTTTCATCTCCCTGAAACCTGCCTTGTCTGACAATCCAACAAGCCTGTAGCCCCTCTGGGGCGGGCTTTTCCGACGAGTGGGCGGTTAGTGACCGAAATGACTGCTTTTGGTCATTTTTCTGACTGACAAGGCCGTGTTTGGTGCTGGTCGCGTTTTCTCAAAGCTGCTAATCTCGGCCCGCTTTTCGCTCCCTGCCTCAAGGGAAGGCGACATAAACACAACAACGAACCGCACTGCGGTAAAGATAAGCTGTTGCTTAGGAGTGGGCTTCCATGACCGATAATTTCTGGAAGGACAAATACCCAGTGGGGATCGCTGCCGAGATCAACGCTGACCAGTACCCGAACATCCTCGCGGTGCTGAAAGAGTCCTGCCAACGCTTTGCAAACAAGCCCGCCTTCAGCAACCTGGGCAAGACCCTGACCTACGGCGAGATGTACAAGCTCTCCGGGGACTTCGCGGCCTATCTGCAACAGAACACCGATCTCAAGCCAGGCGATCGCATCGCCGTGCAACTGCCCAACGTGCTCCAGTACCCGGTCGTGGTCTTTGGCGCCATGCGCGCCGGCCTCATCGTGGTCAACACCAACCCGCTGTACACCGCGCGGGAAATGGAGCACCAGTTCAACGACTCCGGCGCCAAGGCGCTGGTGTGCCTGGCGAACATGGCGCACCTGGCCGAGGAAGTGCTGCCCAAGACCGGCATCCGCAACGTCATCGTCACCGAAGTGGGTGACATGCTGCCGCCGCTCAAGCGCTTCATCGTCAATTTCGTGGTCAGGAACATCAAGAAGATGGTTCCGGCCTTCAACCTGCCCAATGCGCAGAAGCTGACCGACGTCCTGGCCAAGGGCCGTGGCAAGGCGGTGGCGGAAGCCTCGCCCAAGAGCGACGACGTGGCCGTGCTGCAGTACACCGGCGGCACCACGGGTGTGGCCAAGGGTGCGATGCTGACCCACCGCAACCTGGTCGCCAACATGCTGCAGTGCAAGGCACTGATGGGCGCCAACCTCAACGAAGGCTGCGAGATCCTCATCGCGCCGCTGCCGCTGTACCACATCTACGCCTTCACCTTCCATTGCATGGCGATGATGCTCACCGGCAACCACAACATCCTGGTGACCAACCCGCGCGACCTGGCCAGCATGGTCAAGGAGCTGTCGCAGTGGAAGTTCACCGGCTTCGTCGGCCTGAACACCCTGTTCGTCGGCCTGTGCAACAACGAAGGCTTCCGCAAGCTGGACTTCTCCGCACTGAAGCTGACCCTCTCCGGCGGCATGGCTCTGCAACAGGCCGCAGCCGAGCGCTGGAAAGACGTTACCGGCTGCGCCATCTGCGAAGGCTACGGCATGACCGAGACCAGCCCGGTGGTTTCGGTGAACCCGTTCCAGAACATCCAGATCGGCACCATCGGCATTCCGGTTCCGTCGACCCTGTGCAAGGTCATCAGCGATGACGGCCAGGAGCTGCCGCTGGGCGAGCGTGGCGAGCTGTGCGTGAAGGGCCCGCAGGTGATGAAGGGCTACTGGCAGCGCCAGGAAGCCACCGACGAGATCCTCGACAAGGACGGCTGGCTGCGCACCGGCGACATCGCGATCATCCAGGAAGACGGCTACATGCGTATCGTCGACCGCAAGAAGGACATGATCCTGGTGTCGGGCTTCAACGTGTACCCCAACGAGCTGGAAGACGTGCTCGCCACCCTGCCGGGCGTGCTGCAGTGTGCCGCCATTGGCATCCCGGACGAGAAATCCGGCGAGTCGATCAAGGTCTTCGTGGTGTCCAAGCCGGGCGTCACCCTGACCAAGGAGCAAGTCATGCAGCACATGCACGACAACCTCACCGGCTACAAGCGGCCCAAGGCCGTGGAGTTCCGCGACAGCCTGCCGACCACCAACGTCGGCAAGATCCTGCGCCGAGAATTGCGCGACGAAGAGCTCAAGAAGATCAGGGCCTGAGCCGATAAACAAGGAACCCGCCGCGAGGCGGGTTTTTTGATGCCTGCACGGAAGCGGGTCCCTTATCTGCCTGAGGTCCATGCCGTGAATACCGTCCTTCGACTGCGCGCCAAGGTACTGCTCCTGGCCATCGCCCCGATCCTGCTCCTCACCGTTCTGTTGTGCGCCATCGCCACCGTTGCCCTCATGCAATTGTCGACCCAGCAGGAGGCGCAGATCCGCGAGAACCTCACGCATGACCGCGAGGCGCAGTTGAGGAACTTCGTCGATGTGGCCCTGGCTGCCGTTGGCCCGATCTACCAGGCTGCCGCCCAAGGGGATGCCCAGGCGCGCGAACAGGGCATCGCGATCCTCAAGCGCCTCGAATACGGCAAGGGTGGTTATTTCTGGGGCTATGACACGCGCTCCGTACGGGTCTTCCAGGGCACCAGCGACGAGCGCCTGGGCGAAGACTTCAGCGGCTATCGCGACCCCAATGGCGTCTATGCCATCCGCGAGTTGGTAGCGGCGGGCCAGAGTGGCCAGCACTATGTGCGCTACAGCTTCACCCTGCCGGGCGGCAATGCCATCGTGCCGAAGATCGGCTATGCGCATTTCCTGCCCAAGTGGAACCTGGTGTTCGGTACCTCGCTGAATCTCGATGACGTCGAGCGGGAGGCTCAGGAAGCCGGCGCTGCCTTTGACGCGAAGATCGACAACCTGCTGCTGTTGATGGGCGGCTCGGCGCTGGCACTGCTGCTGGTGATCGGCCTGCTTGCCGGGCTGTTCAGCCGCACCATCGTCCAGCCCATCGTGCAGGTGCGCGACAATCTCGACGACATGGCCGCCGGCGATGGAAACCTGACCCACCGTCTGAACCTGGGCCGCAGCGACGAACTGGGCGAACTGGCCGGCTCGTTCAATCGCTTCGTCGAAAAGATCCACGTGCTGGTGCAGCAAGTGGCCGGCACTACCCACCAACTGTCCGGGCTGGTCGGCGACGTGGCGCAGCAGGCGCAGCGCTCCGAGCGGGCGATGGACGGCCAGCGCCACGAGACCGACCAGGTCGCCACCGCCATCAACGAAATGACCGCCGCTGCGCAGGAAGTGGCGCGCAGCGCGCAACAGGCGGCCGACGCGGCGCAGCAGACCGACCGCGAGGGGCAGGCGGCCAAGCGCGAAGTGGACCTGTGCGTCGCGCAGATCAACGACCTCGTGGGCGAGGTGCGCAGCAGCAGCGACTCCCTCGACACCCTGCGCCAGGACGTGCAGGGCATCGTCGGCGTGCTCGAGGTGATCCGCTCCATCGCCGAGCAGACCAACCTGCTGGCGCTCAACGCCGCCATCGAAGCGGCCCGCGCCGGTGAGGCCGGGCGAGGCTTCGCCGTGGTCGCCGACGAAGTCCGCGCCCTGGCCAGCCGCACCCAGCAAAGCACCGGGGAAATCCAGCAGATGATCGACCGTCTGCGCGGTACCACGGAAGGCTCGGTAAGCGCCATGCAGCGCGCCAGCGACATGGCCGAACGCACCCGCGGCCAGGCCAACCAGGCCGGTCAGTCGCTGGACGCCATCGCCCAACTGATCGGCACCATCAACTCGATGAACGCGCAGATCGCCAGCGCCGCCGAGGAGCAGACCGCCGTCGCCGAGGAGATCAACCGCAGCGTGCACCAGATCGCCGGTGGCGTGGAAAGCGTGGCGGATGACGCCGCCAAGGGCGCACGCACCGCGACCGAACTGAACGGACTGGGAGAGCGCTTGCGCCAGCTGGTCGGCCAGTTCCGCATCTGAACCGGCGGGGCGCAATGCCCCGCCAATCCGGGCCGCCAAGCATTCGGCATGGCGGCCCGTGCCGGTCTTTTGCGACAATTCACGAATTGTCGCCACGACAGCCCATTCCAGGGACCGGCCCCGCACCAGCTCGCGCCGCTCCCGCCTGATGCCCGCGAAGCCGATGACCACAGACAGTACGCCGACTCCCGAACAGCTCCTGCAGCGTATGGATCACGCAATGATCCGCGACCGCCATCGCCTGCGCCGGCAGCTCCATGAACTGCGCAAGCACCCCGACGAAGCCAAGCTCGTCCAGTGGGCCGAGCGCTTCCAGGCCTCCTGCGCCAAGGCCGAGGCGCGCCGCGCGAGCATCCCGTCGATCCGTTACGACGACAGCCTGCCGATTGCCGCCAAGCGCGACGAGATCAAGGCTGCGCTGATGAAGAGCCAGGTGGTGGTGATCGCCGGCGAGACCGGCTCGGGCAAGACCACCCAGCTGCCGAAGATCTGCCTGGAGCTGGGCCGTGGCACCCACGGCCTGATCGGCCACACCCAGCCGCGCCGCTTGGCCGCGCGCAGCGTGGCCACCCGCGTCGCCGAGGAGATCGGCACGCCGCTGGGTTCACTGGTCGGCTACCAGGTGCGTTTCGAGGACCAGAGCGACGACAGCACGCTGATCAAGCTGATGACCGACGGCATCCTGCTGGCCGAGACCCAGCATGACCGTTACCTCGAGCGCTACGACACGATCATCGTCGACGAAGCCCACGAACGCAGCCTGAACATCGACTTCCTGCTCGGCTTCCTGAAGACCCTGCTGCACCGCCGGCCGGATCTGAAGCTGATCATCACTTCGGCGACCATCGACCTGGAACGCTTCTCCAGGCATTTCGGCGACGCGCCGATCGTCGAGGTCTCGGGGCGCACCTACCCGGTGGAAACCTGGTACCGCCCGCTGGCGGCGGAAGTGGACGAGGATGGCGAAGCGCTGTTCGACGACCTCTCCGTGGACCAGGGCATCCTCCGCGCGCTGGACGAGATCGCCGCCCATGAACGCGACGTCGGCAAGCGCCCCGGCGACGTGCTGGTGTTCCTCCCCGGTGAGCGCGAAATCCGTGATGCCGCCGACATGCTGCGCAAGGCGAACCTGCGCCACACCGAAGTGCTGCCGCTGTATGCGCGGCTGACGCCGGCCGAGCAGCAGAAAATCTTTGCGCCCATGCCGGGGCGCAAGATCGTGCTCGCCACCAACGTCGCGGAAACCTCGCTGACCGTACCGGGCATCCGCTACGTGATCGACAGCGGCACCGCGCGGATCAGCCGCTACAGCTACCGCGCCAAGGTCCAGCGCCTGCCCATCGAGGCCGTCTCGCAAGCCAGCGCCAACCAGCGCAAGGGCCGTTGCGGCCGGGTCGAGCCTGGCATCTGCGTGCGCCTGTACAGCGAGGAAGACTTCAACGGCCGTCCGGCCTTCACCGATCCGGAAATCCTGCGCACCAACCTGGCGGCGGTGATCCTGCAGATGCTGCACCTGCGCCTGGGCGACATCGAGGCCTTCCCCTTCATCGAGCCGCCGGACGGCAAGGCGATCAACGACGGTTTCACCCTGCTGCAGGAACTCTCGGCGGTGAACCGCGAGGGCCAGCTGACGCCGCTGGGCCGCCAGCTGGCGCGCCTGCCCATCGACCCGCGGCTGGGCCGCATGCTGCTGGAAGCGGCGCAACTGGGCAGCCTGCCGGAAGTGCTCACCGTGGCCAGCGCACTGTCCGTGCAGGACCCGCGCGAGCGGCCGATGGATCGCCAGCAGGCCGCCGACCAGGCCCACGCTCAGTGGAAGGACCCGGATTCGGACTTCGCCGCACTGATTAACCTCTGGCGCGGCTTCGAGGAGCAGCGCCAGGCGCTGGGTTCCAACCCGCTGCGCAATTGGTGCCGGAAGAACTTCCTGAACTATCTGCGTCTGCGCGAGTGGCGTGATGCGCACCGCCAGCTGACGCTGATCTGCCGTGAATTGCAGCTGCCCTTCGGCTCCAAGGCTTCTGGTAGGAGCGAGCTTGCTCGCGAACAGCCCCACACCGCGAAACCCCAGGACAACAAAGCCGCCGGCAAGGACTCGAAGAGCGTTCGCGAGCAAGCTCGCTCCTACAAAGGTGGCGAGCCGGATGCGAAGCAGCGCGACATCGACTACGCCGCCGTGCACAAGGCAATCCTCTCCGGCCTGCTGAGCCAGATCGGCCAGAAGGCGGAGGAGGGCGACTACCTCGGCGCGCGCCAGCGGCGTTTCTGGATTCACCCTTCCAGCGTGATCGGCCGCAAGAAACCGCAGTGGATCATGGCCGCCGAGCTGGTGGAGACCACCAAGCTGTTCGCCCGCATGGTCGCGAAGATCGAGCCGGACTGGCTGGAGCCGCTGGCCGGGCACCTGGTGAAGAAGAACTACCTGGAGCCGCACTGGGAAAAACGCCGGGGTCAGGTGGTGGCCTACGAGCAGGTCACGCTCTACGGCCTGATCATCATCGGCCGCCGCCCCGTGCACTACGGCCCCATCGATGCGCCGGTATCCCGCGAGATGTTCATCCGCGAGGCGCTGGTGCGTGGCGAGATCAACAGCCGCGCCAAGTGCCTGTCGGCCAACCGCCAGTTGCTGGAGAAGCTCGACGAGCTGGAAGCCAAGGCGCGCCGGCGCGACATCCTCGCCGACGAGGAAACCCTGTTCGCCTACTACGACGAGCGCCTGCCGGCGGACATCTACCAGTCCGCCAGCTTCGAGAAGTGGTACGAGCGCGAGCACAAGCAGCAGCCGGACCTGCTGATCATGCGCGAGGAGGACGTCCTCGCCCGTGACGCCAGCGAAGTCACTGCCGGCCTCTACCCGGACCGCCTGCGCCTGGGTGACCTGCAACTGCCGCTCACCTATCACTTCGAGCCCGGCCACGTGCGTGACGGCGTGACCGTGCGCGTGCCGGCGCCGCTGCTGCCGCAGTTGCCCGCCGAACGCCTGGAGTGGCTGGTGCCAGGCCTGCTGGAGGCCAAGTGCATCGAGCTGGTGCGCAGCCTGCCCAAGGCCATCCGCAAGAACTTCGTGCCGGTGCCGGACTTCGTTCGCGCTGCGCTGGGCAAGATGGTCTTCGCCGAAGGCGCGCTGTCCGAATCCCTCGGCCGCGAACTGCAGCGCATGACTGGCAGCCGCGTGCCCGAAGAGGCCTGGGCGGAGGCCGAAACCCAGGTGGAAAGCCACCTGCGGATGAACATCGAGGTGGTCGACGCCCGTGGCAAGTTCCTCGGCGAAGGCCGTGATCTGGCCGAGCTCACCGCACGCTTCGCCGAAGCCAGCCAGGCCGCGCTGGCGATCCCGCAGGCGGACAAACCGCAGAAACCAGTGGAAGCCAAAGGCTTCGGCGAAGTCGCCGAGAAGCTCCAGCAGAAGGTTGCCGGTCTGTCGATGACGGTTTACCCGGCGCTGGTGGAAGAGGCCGGCGTGGTGAAGGAAAACCGTTTCCCGACCCAGGCCGAGGCCGACTACCAGCACCGCCGCGCCCTGCAGCGCCTGCTGCTGCAACAGTTGGCCGAGCCGGCCAAGTTCCTGCGCGGCAAGCTGCCGGGGCAGACCGACATGGGCCTGCTCTACCGCGAGCTGGGCCGGGTCGAGTCGTTGGTGGAAGACATCCTGTTGGCCAGCCTGGACAGCGCCATTCTCGACGGCGAAAGCAGCCTGCCGCGCGATGGCGCCGGGCTCGCGTCACTGGCAGAGAAGAAGCGCGGCGCATGGACCGAGCACGCCGAGCGCACCGCCCGTCTGACCCTGGAAATCCTCAAGCTCTGGCACGGCCTGCAGAAGCGCTTCAAGGGCAAGGTCGACCTGGCGATGACCGTGCCGCTCAACGACGTGAAGGGGCAGTTGGCCAAGCTGGTCTACCCCGGTTTCGTCCGCGACACGCCGCTGGAGTGGCTGAAGGAAATCCCGCGCTACCTGAAAGCCGTGGAGCAGCGCCTGGACAAGGTCGCCGGCCAGGTCCAGCGTGATCGCGTGTGGAGCGGCGAGATGGCCGGCTACTGGGAGCAGTACTCGGCGCGCCTGGCCAAGCACGCCCAGGAAGGCAAGCGCGACCCGGAGCTGGCGTTGTACCGCTGGATGCTGGAGGAATACCGCGTCTCGCTGTTCGCCCAGCAACTGGGGACGAAGCTTCCGGTGTCGGACAAGCGCCTGTCGAAACAGTGGAGCCAGGTCGAGGCCTGAGGTTCAGACTCTTCGTAGGAGCGAGCTTGCTCGCGAACCCGCCCAGCGTCTGAGCTGCCGGAGAATTCGTTCGCGAGCAAGCTCGCTCCTACAGGTCTATGCCGCAGTCAGTCGCGCTTGGGAATATTCAGCCCACGCTGCACCGCCGGCCGCGCGAGGAAGCGCTCCAGCACGCGCTTCACGTTCTGGAAGTTGTCGAAGCCCACCAGTTCGCCCGCCTCATAAAAACCGACCAGGTTGCGAATCCACGGGAAGGTGGCGATGTCGGCGATGGTGTAGCGCTCGCCCATGATCCAGTCGCGGCCTTGCAGGCGCTGGTCGAGCACGCCCAGCAGGCGCTTGGCCTCGTCCACGTAGCGCTGCAGCGGGCGCTTGTCCTCGTAGTCCTTGCCGGCGAACTTGTTGAAGAAGCCGATCTGGCCGAACATCGGGCCGATTCCGCCCATCTGGAACATCAGCCACTGCAGGGTTTCGTAGCGGCCGGTCGGGCCGGGGACGATCAGCGAGTCGGTCTTGTCGGCGAGGTAGACCAGGATCGCGCCGGACTCGAACAGCGCCAGCGGCTTGCCGTCGGGACCGTTGGGATCGAGGATCGCCGGGATCTTGTTGTTCGGGTTCAGCGAGAGAAATTCCGGGGACATCTGGTCGTTGCGCTCGAAGCTGACCAGGTGCGGCTCGTAGGGCAGGCCAAGCTCTTCCAGCATGATCGATACCTTCACGCCGTTGGGCGTGGGCAGCGAGTACAGCTGCAGGCGGTCAGGGTGTTCGGCGGGCCATTTGCGGGTGATGGGGAACGCGGAAAGGTCTGACATGCATACTCCGGTCAGGTCACTGAAGAAAAGCAGCGAAAGGCCTCAGGATAGCCCTCCACGCGCCGCCGGTCATGACCCAGGCGCAACAAACCGGTATGGTGCGGCACCAGAGTCATGCACAAGGAACCGACCATGAGCCTGCACGGCACCTACGATCCACAGAACATCTTCGCCCAGATCATTCGAGGCGATGCGCCCTGCTACAAGCTGTACGAGGACGACGACGTCCTGGCCTTCCTCGATCTCTTCCCGCAGTCCTACGGCCACACGCTGGTGATCCCCAAGCGCAGCGCCGCGCGCAATATCCTGGAGGTCGATCCCGATGCGCTGGGCAAGGTGATGCGCGTGGTGCAGCGCCTGACCGGCGTGCTGGTGGAAGAGCTCAACCCCGACGGTGTGCAGGTCGCCCAGTTCAACGGTGCGCCGGCCGGGCAGACGGTATTCCATATCCATATGCACATCGTTCCGCGCTATGCCGGCGAGGGCCTGGGCATCCACGCGGCGAACAAGGCCGACGTGGGTGAGCTGGAGAAGCTGCAGGCGCGCCTCGTTGCGCGTTTGAATGGCTGAAGCGCGCCTGGGCGGTTGGGGTTCGCTCAGCGGGTGACCACCGGCTTGATGTCGAAGCCCGTGCGGTTGTCGCTGTTGATGCGGAAGCGGTTGTCGTTGCCAGGCTCCAGCGACACCAGCAACTCGCGGCGCAACATGGCCTTGCTGCACAGGCCGTCGCCATCCTTGTCGCCGATGATGCCCACCACGTGCTGGCCTGCCGGTACGTGGAAGCTGGCCGATTCGCCCGTGCCGATGCGCGCCGCCACCTCGCGGTCGATGGTGACGGCGACATAGCAGCCGCCGCCCAGGTAACCCGCATCACGCGTTACTTCCAGTTCCACGCTGTCCTTGCCCGGTTGCTGGTAGGCCAGCAGCCGGTCGGCGGGAACGGGATGGATCTCATCGCTCTGGTACGAGGCACAACCGGACAGCACCAGCAACGGCAGGACAGCAAGGATCGAACGCATAGACTTCCTCCACGGATGATGCAGCGAAGGCTAGTCCAGACGGACCGATCCTGCCGCTAATCGACCCGCGTGCCCCGAATGATTCGGTCGGATGGCTACGAAGTGTAGGAAATTGGAGTAGTCTTCTGAGGCGGGAACTGGCAGAACGATTGGATTTCGCCACGACGGCCGACCCGCTGACGGCCGAGCCAAGGAGCCAGGCTGATGCAGCGCAACAGCGATCCCGAACAATTGTACGAGCCCAGCACCGGGCCGACAGGGCTGGAAGAGGCGGATCACCGTCTGCTGATGCGGCTGATCTTTGCCTGCACCGGGGCGACCCTGGGGGTATTCGGCATTCTGCAGAGCCTGGCCGGCAACTACTGGCTGGCCATCACCGAGGCCGTCGCCTGCGGCATGCTGCTGTGGGCCGCGCACCGTCTCAAACGGGTACGCCGCCTGGTGCCCTGGATCATCGCCTACCTGCTGCCAACCTTCTGTTTCATCCTCTATATCATCGTCATGCCCAACGCGTCGGCCACGGCCTTTGTCTGGGTCTACCTGATGCCAGTCATGGCCTACCTGCTGCTGGGCAAGCTGCGCGGCTTCCTGCTGGCCGTGCCGTTCATGCTGCTGGCGACCCTGATGTACCTGTACATGAACCACCTGCGCCTGGATGCGCCAGGCCTGATCGACATCGGCAATGGCATCTTCTGCGGCGTGCTGGTGCTCGCCTTCATGCACGTCTACGAGGGGCGGCGTGCCGACGCCTACAGGCAACTGCGTCGCCTCGCGCTCACCGACACCCTGACCGGAGTGGCCAGTCGCGAGAGCTTCCAGCGTGCGTTGCAGCGCTGTATCCAGGAATCGGCTCGCTACGACGCGCGCCTGGTGCTGGTGGTGCTGGACGTCGACCATTTCAAGCTGATCAACGACCAGTGGGGGCACGACGCCGGTGACAAGGCCCTGCAGCACCTGTGCAAATCCCTGCGCCACCGCTTGCGCGCCACCGACCTGATCGGCCGCCTGGGCGGGGAGGAGTTCGGCATCCTGCTGCCGTACACCGACCGCTACGACGCCCAGCCGCTGGTGGAGTCGCTGCGTAAGGAAGTGTCGCGGTTACCGCTGGAGTACTCCGGCCAGCGGATTCCCCTGTCGGCCACCTTCGGCCTGGCCGAATGGCCCTCCGACGGCCTGGACGCCGACGAGCTCTACCGCTGCACCGATCGCCGCCTGTACCGGGGCAAGGCGGAAGGACGGGATCGGCTGGTCTGCAGCGACCCGGTCTGAGCGGCTCAGGTGGCGTCGAGCAGGGCGAGGGTGTCGGCGGCGTTCATCATCCGCGCGGCGGCCAGGGGCGTCAGGCCGCTGGCGTCCTGTGCCACGCGGTTGGCGCCGTGCTCCAGCAGGCAGCGGACGATTTCCGGGCGATTGAACATCGCCGCCATCATCAGGGCGGTCTTGCCATCGGCTGAAGCACCCTCGACGTCGGCGCCGTGCGCCAGCAGCAGGCGGACCATCCGCAGATCGCCCTTGAAGGCCGCACCGGCCAGCGGTGTCTGTCCGGCGTTGTTGCGCAGGTCCGGATCGGCGCCGTGGTTCAACAGCACCTGCACCGTATCGTGGTGGCCGTAGTAGCTGGCCAGCATTAGCAGGCTGTCGCCCTTGTGATTGCGCAGATTGGCCGGCAGCCCCTGGCGCAGCAGCTCGGCGAGGCGCTCGGTATCGCCCTGGCGGGCCAGGTCGATCACCTGATTGGCAAATTCCAGTGTCTGTTCGTCCATTTCCGGGCGGGGCATGTCACTCATCCTGTCAGTCTTCCTGGGCAATACGCCGAAGCATACGGGGCGCCACCGATTCCGGCGCGCCAGCGGTTGCTATGGTGCCCTTGCAGAATTTCAATCGATTGAGCCATGCCAGGGAGTACGAGGCTTTCTTACGGAAAGTGGCGGAATTACCACGCTTTACCGGCGACTTTTTGCCGAAAATTGCAGCATAATCAGCGGCCAGCGGTTGTACCAAGGTGCCACCGAGGACCGCCGGGCGGTGAAAGGTGCCGCTCGCGGGCGGGGGTGGCACACTGCCTTGTTACATCCCCCGGCATCCGCGTGATGCCGCGGAAACCCAGACTATCCAGTGCCGGCCAGCGTGCGGGCACCTTGATGCCTAACCTTGCCGCCCGGTCCGGCGGCCCGATACAGAAGAGGATTGACCGTGCATAAAGTCGTGATCAGCGGAACTGGCCTGTACACCCCGCCGTTCAGCATCTCCAACGATGAACTGGTGGAATCCTTCAACAGCTACGTCCGCAGTCACAACGAGCAACACGCCGACGCCATTGCCAAGGGTGAAATGGAGCCGCTGGCCGAATCCAGCTCGGCCTTCATCGAGAAGGCTTCCGGTATCAAGAGCCGCTTCGTGGTGGACAAGGAAGGTATCCTCGACCCGCAGCGCATGGCGCCGCGCATTCCGGAGCGCTCCAACGAAGACTGGGGCATCCTCTGCGAGATGGCCGTGCACGCGGCGAAGGAAGCCCTGCAGCGCGCCGGCCGTACCGCCGCGGACATCGACGGCGTGATCGTCGCCTGCTCCAACCTGCAGCGCGCCTACCCGGCGGTGGCCATCGAAGTGCAGGCCGCCCTTGGCATCCAGGGCTTCGGCTACGACATGAACGTCGCCTGCTCCTCGGCCACCTTCGGTCTTCAGGCCGCGGTGAACAGCGTGCAGCTCGGCCAGGCCCGCGCCATCCTGCTGGTCAACCCGGAAATCTGCACCGGTCACCTGAACTTCCGCGATCGCGACAGCCACTTCATCTTCGGCGATGCCGCCACCGCCGTGATCGTCGAGTGCGCCGACCAGGCCACCAGCCCGCACCAGTTCGACGTGGTGAGCACCAAACTGCTGACCCAGTTCTCCAACAATATCCGCAACAACTTCGGCTTCCTCAACCGCGCCGCGGAAGAGGGCATCGGTGCGCGCGACAAGCTGTTCGTGCAGGAAGGCCGCAAGGTGTTCAAGGACGTTTGCCCGATGGTGGCCGAGCTGATCGGCGAGCACCTGGCGCAGAACGACATCCCGGTCAGCGACGTGAAGCGCTTCTGGCTGCACCAGGCCAACCTGAACATGAACCTGCTGATCACCCGCAAGCTGATCGGCCGTGACGCCGAAGCCCACGAGGCGCCGGTGATCCTCGACACTTACGCCAACACCAGCTCGGCGGGTTCGGTCATTGCCTTCCACAAGCATCAGGACGATCTGCCCGCCGGCTCCATCGGCGTGCTGAGCTCCTTCGGCGCCGGCTACTCCATCGGCAGTGTGATCCTGCGCAAGCGCTGATCGTGCCCGCCGACGACAGCGAGTTGTTGTCGCGCCTGCTGGCCGGTGACCAGCAGGCCTTCCGCACCCTGGTAGCCGCCTATCAGGGTGCGATGCGCGCTGTCGCTATCGCCATCGTCGGTGCTGCCCATGCCGACGAGGTGGTGCAGGACGCCTGGCTCGCCGCCGTGCGCAACCTCGACGGCTTCCAGGGGCGTTCCAGCCTCAAGACCTGGCTGCTGACCATCACCGCCAATACCGCGAAATCCCGCCTGCGCAAGGTTCGTCGCGATGTGTCGCTGGACGACCTGCCCGCGCCCCACGGCAGCATCGACGACAGCCGTTTCGCTGCCGACGGCCATTGGAGCCCGGCGCCGCTGGCCTGGCACGAGGACTCGCCCGAAGCCCTGCTGGCCGGGGACGAACTGCGTGAATGCCTGGAAAAGACCCTTGCCAGCCTGTCCGAGCTGCAGCGCAGCGTCCTGCTGCTGCGTGAGCGCCAGGGGCTGGACTTGGAGGCGATCTGTAATCTTCTGGACGTTTCGCTCTCCAATGTCAGGGTGCTGCTGCACCGCGCGCGGCTGAAGGTGTTCGCCACGCTGGAGCACTTCGAGGAGACCGGGGAATGCTGACCTGCAAGGAACTGGTGGCACGCTCCAGCGACCTGCTGGATGAGCAACTGGGCTTTCGCGAGAAGCTGGCGCTGCGCCGACACCTGCTGCTGTGTCGCAATTGTCGGCGTTACCTGCGGCAGATGCGGCTGACCCAGGCTACTTTGCGCGCGCTGCCGGAGAAATCCGGCGCGGACACCGACCTGCTCGCCGCGCACCTCGCCGAGCTGCGACGGGACCATTCGCGGCGCTGACCCTGGGGAAGGCCCTTCGTGGGGGCGAGTTTGCTCGCGAGCCGATGTTTTCGGCGACTCCAGCATCAAGCGGGTTCGCGAGCAAGCTCGCTCCTACAAGAGCGGGATCGCCTGGCGTTCTTCCGTAGGAGCAACTGCCTACTTCTGGGCGATCTGTGCCAGCGCTTCCCCCTCACCCCAACCCTCTCCCTCAGGGAGAGAGGGCAGACCGTGCCGGCTGAGACCGAGATTTCCTCCTGCACCGAACGGCCCCCTCTCCCCCTGGGAGACGACTGCATGGATGCAGGAGGTAGAGCGACGCAGGATGCCAAAGCCGAGGCTGAGGGGCCCCCCCGAGCGCAGATATATCTCGTAGCGGACTCCGTCCGCGATCAGCCCGTCTACCAAGCGATTGGCGGATAAATCCCTAGCGCGGTCCCTGCGCGTGCCACGCATCCAGCCCGCCCGACAGCGCCCAGGCGCGCGGATGTCCCGAGGCCTGCAGGCGTTCGGCGAGCATGGCGGCAGAGAGTTCGTGGGGACAGGCGCAGTAGATCACCACGTCCTGGCCTTCCAGGCTGCCGTGCAACTGGTCCAGCGGCGTGTCGAGGCCGAACGGGATGGAGCCGGGGATCGCTTCGCCATCGAGCTGCGCACGTACGTCGAGGATCAAGGGCGGCTGGCCGGCGTCGAGGCGGGCGCGCAGCTCGCCGACGCTGATGCGCGGGATCCGCGAAGTGCGGCGCAGCAGGCTGAAGCGCTGCCAGAGTTTCCAGGTGATGAACAGGGCGAAGGCGCCGAACAGCAGTGCCGCGCCAAGGCTGGCGTATTGGGTGAGCCAGCCGAGCACATGGTCCACCGCGTCGCTGAAGATGCTGCCGATCATCAGGGCCGAGCCGGCCCACAGCGCGGCGCCGGCGCAGTCGTAGCCGAGAAAGCGCGGCGGCGGTGTGCGGGTCATCCCGGCCATCGTGGTGGTCAGCGCGCTGGCTCCGGGGAGAAAGCGCGAGATCAGCAGCGCGCGCGGACCGATGCGCAGGTACAAGCTCTGGCTCTGGCGGATGCAGCTGTCCGGCGACAGCGAAATCTTGCACGCGCTGCGCAGCATGAAGCCGCCGTAATGCCGGCCGGCGAAGTACCAGATGAAATCGGCGATCAGGCAGGCGACGACGGCCACCGCCAGCGCTTCGCCCAGTGGTACGCCGCTGCCTTGCAGGGCCAGCGCGCCGGCAACGATCAGGGCCGGGTAGGCCGGAATCGGCAGGCCGAGCTGCTCCAGCAGGACGTTGAGGAACAGCAGGGAGAGGCCGTGCTGCTGGATCAGGGGTTGCAATTCATGCATGGGGACGCCTGAAGGCAAGGTCGTTCAGTGGGAGGTGGAAGCATACCGCCAAAGCGCGATCGGAAAGAGCCCGGGACCCAGTCGGGCGTGGCTCAGGATTCTTATGACTCAAAGAAATCAAAAGTTCCTCTGTAATAAAAGTTTTATCTACGAGCAACTGATCTGAAATAACCCCTCGCCAAGATTCCCAGCAACACAAACGGGGGCCGCCAGACGGCCTGTGCGAGACCTTGGGGGCCGCGCAGCAGCCAGGCACTCGGCGTGTTCAACGCTAAATACCATTAAGGGGAATCTTCGATGATCCGTAAGCACTTCGCCGGTTACGCCGCCACTGCCCTGGCACTGGCCGTTTCCGCCCAGGCTTTCGCAGGCACAGTCACCACCGATGGCGCCGATATCGTTATCAAGACCAAGGGCGGCCTTGAGGTCGGCACCACCGACAAAGAATTCAGCTTCAAGCTGGGTGGCCGTCTGCAAGCGGATTACAGCCGTTTCGATGGTTTCTACACCAAGAATGGCAACGATGCCGACGCCGCGTATTTCCGCCGCGCCTACCTGGAACTGGGCGGCACCATGTACCGCGACTGGAAATACCAGATCAGCTATGACATGGCCCACAACTCGGGTAACTCGGACAACGGTTACTTCGATGAAGCGTCCTTCAGCTATATCGGCTTCGCCCCGGTCACCCTGAAGTTCGGCCGCTTCGACCCGGACTTCGGCCTGGAAAAAGCCACCAGCTCCAAGTGGGTTACCGCCACCGAGCGTAACTCGGCCTACGAACTGGCTGACTGGATCAACACCCACCAGGACGGCATGGGTGCCCAGGTTGGCGGCGTCGTCGCCAACATGGCCTACCTGGATGCCGGCGTGTACGCCAAGGACGCCGACGACACCGACGGCGACAGCGTCAAGCAGTTCAACTTCCGTGGTGTGTTCGCGCCGATGAACACCGACGGCAACGTCCTGCACCTGGGCGTGGACTACGCCTACCGCGATCTGGACGACACCGCCTTCGACTCCCGCATCCGTCCGCGTCTGGGCATGCGCGGCGTTTCCACCAACGGCGGTAACGATGCCGGCGAAAACGGCAACCGCGCGACCTTCGGCGGCGCCACCCTGAGCCCGGCCGGTTCCTACAAGGACGACTCCACCTGGGGTGCTGAATTTGCTTACGCCTTCGGCCCGTTCTCCGCTCAGGCCGAATACCTCAAGCGCAAGCTGAAGGCCGACGCCGATGCCTACCAGGACATCAAGGCTGACGGTTACTACGGCCAGTTGGCCTACACCATCACCGGCGAGTCCCGCGTGTACAAGCTCGATGGCGCCAAGTTCGACACCATCAAGCCAGCTGACAAGCAGCTCGGTGCCTGGGAAGTCTTCTACCGCTACGACCACATCAAGGTCGATGACCCGAACGTGACCGTGGCCACCGCTACCCGCGATGTTGGCGACACCAAGGCCAGCACCAACACCATCGGTGTGAACTGGTACGCCAACGAAGCGGTGAAAGTCTCCCTCGACTACGTTCACGTCACCACCGATGGCATTCGCAACGCCAACGGCGACGATGACGGCAACGGCGTCGTGACCCGTCTGCAGTACGTGTTCTAAGCAGCAATCGTTGTACCGTTGACTCCTTTGTGTGAACCCCCGCCTTGGCGGGGGTTTTTTATGGAAGTCGGAAAGCGTTTCCGCGCGGTTTGCCTCAGCGGAATCCGGGGCGCGCCGGCCGTCGTTGGAATTCGAATTCGAGCAGCTCATCGAACGGATTGCCCATTTCCAGGCGCGTCCAGCCCAGCTTGATGAGGAAAGCCAGCGCTGCCGGGTTGTCCGGCCTCACGCTGGCCCGCCACAAGGGGCTGCTCTGCAGTTCCGGTTGGCTCATCACCAGCGCCATCACTGCGCGTCCGACGCCTGAGCCGCGCAACTCCGGGCGTACCGCGAGGTCAGTGACGAAGTAGTACGGATGCGCCGGGGTAGGCAGGCAAACCCCTACCACCGCGATCAGCTGGCCGCCGCGCAGAATGCTGTACTGGGCCTTGTCCGCATCCTTCAGTACCTGTTCCAGCCAGTAGCGATCCATCGGACCGAGTTGCGCATCGAGCAGCGGATCGGCGAACCAGCTTTCGTACGGCGGGATGTCCTCTGCCTGGAAAGGACGAATCTGCATGCGGGTGCTCTCCGGTGCAGCCTTGGGAAGTTTCACCCTCGCATCCGCTGGGCGAATGCGTCAATCGACCCTGAGCGCTCGCGTCATTGAGGCCGCGCGCGGCCAGCACCTACCCTGCGGGCACTCAACCCACCGGGAGTCGACCATGCTGCGCAATCACTTCGAGACCGAGCACAACCTGTTCCGCGATGCGTTCCGAGCCTTCCTCGACCGGGAAGTGGTGCCTCACCAGGAAGAATGGGAAGAGGCCGGCGTGGTAGACCGCAGCGTCTGGCGCAAGGCGGGGGAGATGGGCTTCCTGCTGCCCTGGGCGGAAGAGGAGTACGGCGGAACCGGTCTGAAGGATTTCCGCTACGAACAGATCATGTGCGAGGAACTGGCCGCCATCAACGAGCCGGGCTTCATGATTCCGCTGCACTCGGCGCTATGCGGCCCCTACATCGCCGAGTACGGCAACGCCGAGCAGAAGGCCCGCTGGATGCCGGGGATCATTCGCGGCGAAAGCATCCTGGCGGTGGCGATGACCGAGCCGTCGGCCGGCTCCGACCTGGCCGGCATGCGCACCACGGCGGTGGACAAGGGCGACCACTTCGTCCTCAACGGTTCCAAGGTGTTCATCTCCAACGGCCTGCTGGCGGACCTGGTGATCGTCGCGGCCAAGACCGATCCGGCGAACAAGCACGCGATGGGTCTGTTCGTGGTCGAGCGCGGCATGGAAGGCTTCGAGCGTGGGCGCAACCTGAAGAAGCTGGGCATGAAGAGCCAGGACACCGCCGAGCTGTTCTTCAACAATGTGAAGGTGCCGAAAGAGAATCTGCTGGGCGACGCCAAGGGCGGCTTCTTCTACCTGATGAACATGCTGGCGCAGGAGCGCCTGACCAACGCCTGTGGCGCGGTAGCCGGTGCCGAGGCGGCGCTGAACGCGACCGTCGACTACGTGAAGGAACGCAAGGCCTTCGACCGCCCGGTGGCGCACTTCCAGAACACCCGCTTCAAGCTCGCCGAGATGCGTACGCAGATCGACGTCGCGCAGGTCTTCACCGACCGTTGCGTGATGGACCACAACCAGAAGAAGCTCACCCCCGAAGTGGCCGCCGAGGCCAAGCTGTTCACCACCGAGCTGTTGTGCAAGGTGGTCGACGAAGGCGTGCAACTGCACGGCGGCTGGGGTTACATGTGGGAGTATCCGATCTGCAGGATGTACGCGAATGCGCGTATCCAGCGCATCTTCGCCGGTACCTCGGAGATCATGAAAGAGATCATCAGCCGCGGCATGAAGCTCTGAGGCGCGGCGCCCACGCATCGATTGAGCGAAACAGGAGTGCCCATGAACGGCCCGCTCGCCTCCCTGAAGATTCTCGACTTCTCCACCCTGCTGCCGGGGCCGTTCGCCTCGTTGCTGCTGGCCGACATGGGCGCCCAGGTGCTGCGCGTGGAGTCGCCCACTCGCATGGACCTGGTGCGCGTACTGCCGCCTCACGTGGACGGCACCTCCGCCAGCCACGCCTACCTCAATCGCAACAAGCGCAGCATCGCGCTGGACCTGAAGCAAGCCGAGGCGGTGGAGGTGGTGAAACAACTGGTGCAGGAATACGACATCGTGCTGGAGCAGTTCCGCCCCGGCGTGATGGACAAGCTGGGCGTGGGCTACGAGGCGCTCAAGGCGATCAACCCGAAGCTGATCTACGTGTCGATCACCGGATACGGCCAGACCGGGCCGCTGCGCGACCGCGCCGGGCATGACATCAACTACCTGGCCCTGGCTGGCGTCGCCAGCTACACCGGTCGCCGCGAGAGCGGCCCGCTGCCGCTGGGTGTGCAGCTGGCGGATATCGGCGGCGGCTCGCTGCACGGTGTGATGGGCCTGCTTGCTGCGGTCATCCACCGGCAGCAGACGGGGGAGGGACAGCAGGTCGACGTGAGCATGACCGACTGCGCCTTCAGCCTGCATGGTATGGCGGGGGCGGGCTATCTCGCGGCGGGCGTGGAGCCGGAGATGGAAGGCCTCGCGCTCAACGGCGGCAGCTTCTACGACTACTACCGTACCCGCGATGGTCGCTGGTTCTCGGTGGGCAGCCTGGAGCCGCAGTTCATGCAACAGTTCTGCGCCGCCATCGGCCGCCCGGAGTTGGCCGCGCGCGGGCTTTCGCCCAAGCCGGAAGAGCAGCAGGCGCTCAAGCGCGAGATCGCCATCGAGTTCGAGAAGCAGGATTTCGAGGAGTGGCGTGAGCGTTTCGCGGCGCTGGATGCGTGCGTCGAGCCGATGCTGTCGCTGGCGGAGGCGGTGGAACACCCGCAGTTGCGCGAGCGCGGAGTGGTCACGCAGGTGCCCAATGGCCAGGGCGGCGCGCAGCGACAGGTGGCCTGTCCGATCCGCTTTTCCGCCGGCCTGCCCGAACCGCGCCATATCGGTACCGCACTGGGGGCGCACACGGCGGAGGTGATGGCGGAGCTGGGCTATTCGGCCGAACAGGTCGAGGCGTTGAAGGCGGCGAAGGTCATCGCCTGAGCGGTATCACTCGCGGCGGGTTTCGCCGGTGAACACCAGCGTCGCGCGGCAGCGCCGGCAATAGTAGCGGCGACCCTGGGCGACCAGATTGTGGCGCTGGGCGGAAAAGGGAAATTCGTTGCCCTCGCCGCAGTGGCAGCGGTACAGGTAGCGGGTAGCCCGGCGGCGCTTGATCTCGTAGGTGTGGCAGCGGTCCGGCGGCAGGCCGTAGATGCCGCGCATGATCAGCTGCCACTCCTCGCCATGCGGGCGAATGCGCGGGCCGAACATCTGGTGGGCGATCAGGTGGGCCACTTCATGGGCCACGGTCTGCTCAAGGAAGTGTTCGTGGTTTTCCCGGTACAACTGCGGGTTGAAGCGCAGCAGGTTTTCATCGAGGTGGGCGACGCCGGCCTTCTGGCCGCGTAGCCGGAAGCTCACTTCCGGGCGGGGAAAGCGCCGCTGGAAGAAGGCTTCGGCCTGCTGGTAGCAGGCTTCGACGCGAGCGTTGAGCTGTTCAGGCATACAGTGGTTCTCCGACGGGGGCAGATTATGCCGCAGTCGGAGCGCGGGTGGCGGATTTCTCGTGGCCGCTCGTCCGGGGTGCAGGTTCAGGCAAGCCGGGAAGCCTTTCAGGCAAGTGGCCTTCCCTGTAGAGCGGACTCTGTCCGCGAGGCTTCCTTGCTGGCCAGACGGCCGGATCGCGGACAGAGTCCGTTCCTACGAAAAGCAGTGGTGCAAAAGAAAACCGGGCCACTGGGACCCGGTTTTTCATTCAAGGATGGGAATCAGGTGTATTCCGGGCCGACACCGCTGCCCCAGAGGATTACCGACAGGGCGATCATCGCCACCAGCACCACCAGCCCCACCGCCAGCACGGAGCTGGAGAACAGGAAACCTTCATCCCTGGGAATGTTCATGAAGGTCGGGATGCCGACGTAGAGCAGGTACACGGTATAGCAGATCGCGGCGGTGCCGATGATCATGCCCAGCCACAGGTGCGGATAGAGCGCCGCCAGACCGCCGATGAACAGTGGGGTGGCGGTGTACGCGGCGAATACGATGCATTGGGTCAGCGACGGCGCCGCATCGTAGGTGCGTGCCATCCAGTGGATGAAGGCGCCCATCACGGCGACGCCGGCGAGCATGGCGATATAGGTCATGATGGTCAGCTGTATCGCACTGGCGGGCGTCAGCTTGACCGGTCCTGCGTTGCCCAAGACCCAGCCGACCTGTGTGGTGCCGATGTAGGCGGAAATGACCGGGATGGCCGCGAGGATCAGAACGTGGGTCAGGTACATGTGGCTGATGGATTCTTCCTCGCCACGGATGTCCTGCCATTCCTGATCGGGATGGGTGAAGAGCCCCCACACATGATGGATCATGTCAGCATTCTCCTCTTCTTATAGAAGGCCGCCCCCCAGCAAGACCCCCGGAGACGCGTAGCCAGCGTCATCCGGTGTCCGACCGACCTATGCGGCCTTATGACGCAGTATAGGGAGGGCTGGAGGGGGCGTCGTCCGTGGGGTTAGAGCAAATGGAAGTTTCACGGGCGGCTGTAATAGCGCTCCAGAATTTCCATCGCCTTGTTGATCGACTGCAGGCGCGTGGTGCTGCCGCCCCGATCGGGATGGTGCTGGCTGACCAACTGGCGGTAGCGCAGCTTGATCAGCGCATAGTCCACCGGGCCGTCTTCCAGCTCGAACAGGGCCAGCGCGGCGGCTTTTTCCTCGTTGCCCTGCATACGCGTCCAGAAGCTTTCCAGCAGCTTCTCCACGTCGCGCTCGGTGGTTTCCTTCAGGTGTCTTTCGTCGAGGTAGTAGGTGCGCAGGGTGTCTTGCTCGCCGAGCGCCTGCGCGCCGCTCATGTAGGGGGAGAGGCGGATCTGCAGCGGGCCGATCTCCAGGTGCGCGGCACTCTCCGCCCACAGGCGGTCGCGCAGCCGATAGAGCGCGTTGAACACCAGGAAGTGAGTGCGGAACAGCACCAGCTTGTCGGTCAGCGCCAGGTTCGGAACATGCGTGGAATGCCGCGCCTTCAACTGCTGGATGAGCTGAAATTCGGAGAGTCCGTCAGGCGCTTCCTGCAGTAGCTGCAGGAGCTGGTCCGTCAGGTCGAGGGAAGGATCGAGGTCGGGCGTCATGCTGTCAGATTAGCAGTAGCCCGATAGAGGGGCTGGGGTACGCGTCGCTTTGCGCGTAAAATGACCGGCTTTTCGTCTTGCCCTTCGGATTCCAGAACATCATGGCCAGCACCCTTTCGGTCAACCAGAACAAACTGCAGAAACGCCTGCGCCGCCAGGTTGGCGAAGCGGTCACCGACTTCAACATGATCGAGGACGGTGACAAGGTGATGGTCTGCCTGTCCGGCGGCAAGGACAGCTACACCCTGCTGGATATCTTGCTGTACCTGCAGAAGGTGGCGCCGATCCAGTTCGAGATCGTCGCGGTGAACATGGACCAGAAGCAGCCCGGCTTCCCCGAGCATGTGCTGCCGCAATACCTGGAATCCATCGGCGTGCAGTATCACATCATCGAGAAGGACACCTACTCGGTGGTGAAGGAGAAGATCCCGGAGGGCAAGACCACCTGCTCGCTGTGCTCGCGCCTGCGCCGTGGCACCCTCTACACCTACGCCGACGAGATCGGCGCGACCAAGATGGCGCTGGGGCACCACCGCGACGACATCCTGGAAACCTTCTTCCTTAATATGTTCTACGGCGGCACCCTCAAGGCCATGCCGCCCAAGCTGCTGTCCGACGACGGTCGCAACGTGGTGATCCGCCCGCTGGCGTACTGCAACGAGAAGGACATCGAGGCCTACTCGGTGCTCAAGGAATTCCCGATCATCCCGTGCAACCTCTGTGGCTCGCAGGAAAACCTGCAGCGCCAGGTGGTCAAGGAGATGCTGCTGGACTGGGAGCGCAAGTCGCCGGGCCGCACCGAGATCATGTTCCGCGCGCTGCAGAACGTGGTGCCGTCGCAACTGGCCGACCGCGACCTGTTCGACTTCAACAGCCTGCGCATCGACGAGGCGGCGACCCCGCGCTTCCTCGATGTGATGAACCTGTAAGAACGCCCCCGCAAGGACGCCCGATGCGCGATTACCCGTGGCTGTATGAGTATTGCCTGAACCGCTTCGGCTCGGTCGAAGCGCTGGAAGCCCGCCTGCCGCAAGCCAGGTCGCCGGCTGAACTGGCGGCGGTAGGCGATGACCGCTACCTGTCGCTGATCAGCCTGCGTATCTTCCGCGCGGGGCTCAAGCACAGCCTGGTGGACGCCAAGTGGCCGGCCTTCGAGGAGGTCTTCTTCGGTTTCGATCCGGAGAAGGTCGTGCTGATGGGCGGCGAGCGCCTGGAAAACCTGATGCAGGACACCCGGCTGATCCGTCACCTCGGCAAGCTCAAGAGCGTGCCGCGCAACGCCCAGATGGTCCTCGACATCGCCCGTGAGTACGGCAGTTTCGGCAAGCTGCTGGCGGACTGGCCAGTGAGCGATATCGTTGGGCTGTGGAAGCTGCTGGCCAAGCGCGGCAACCAGTTGGGCGGCATGTCGGCGCCGCGCTTCCTGCGCATGGCCGGCAAGGACACCTTCGTGCTCAGCGACGATGTGGTCGCGGCCCTCAAGGCCCAGGACATCGTCGACAAGGCGCCCACCAGCCTGAAGGACCTCGCCCAGGTGCAGGCCGCGTTCAATACCTGGCAGGAACAAAGCGGTCGCCCGCTGTGCCATATCTCGATGATGCTGTCGTACACGGTCAACCATTGACGCGCGGCCTGGCCGCGGAGGAGGGCGCATGGATTCGGCGATCGAACGCACCGGCGCGGCACTGGCCTGCGCCGAACGCATCCTGGTGATCACCGGCGCCGGCGTCTCCGCCGATTCCGGCATGCCCACCTACCGCGGCCTTGGGGGCCTCTACAACGGTCGCACGGAAGAAGGACTGCCCATCGAGGCGGCGCTTTCCGGGCCGATGCTGCGCGATAATCCGGCGCTGTGCTGGAAATACCTGGCGGAGCTGGGCAAGGCATGCATCAACGCGCGACCCAACGCTGGCCACGAAGCGATCGCCGAGCTGCAGCGGCTCAAGCCGGAGTGCTGGGTGCTGACGCAGAACATCGACGGTTTCCATCGCCGCGCGGGCTCGCCGGTGGAGCGCCTGATCGAGATACACGGCGAACTGGCACCGCTCTATTGCCAGTCCTGCGGCCAGGAAAGCGCCGAGCTGGCCGAGCACCTGCAACGTCCGCTGCCCCCGCGCTGCGAGCGCTGTGCAGGCGTGCTGCGCCCGTCGGTGGTACTGTTCGAGGAGATGCTGCCGGAAGCGGCGATCGACACGCTCTACGCGCAACTGCGCAAGGGATTCGATGCCGTATTGCTGGTGGGAACCACCGCGAGCTTCCCCTACGTCATCGAGCCGGTGATGCGGACGCGGGCCGCTGGAGGCTTCACCGCCGAGGTGAATCCGGGGCTGACCGACCTGAGTTCAGTGGTCGAGGAAAGAATGCAGGGTCGAGCCTTAGACATTATGCCGCGCCTGTTGAGTCACATTCCGCGATAAAAAACTTGCATTGGTCTCATTGAGCGGGCAAATTAGCCCGCTAACTAATGGAACTAATGAGACACGGTCGTGCCCATGCTTAAACGCTTCGCACCCCTCGTGCCCATGAGTTTCGTTCTGCTGCTGGCAGCTTGTGCCAGCCATTCGCCGGAATCGCAGCAAAGCCAGGTCGCCGCATCGTCGACCAGCCGCGCCGCTTTTCTCCAGATTGACCAGAATAAGGTCACGCAGGCGGATGAGTCGCAGGACGAGGGGGCCAAAAACTATAACGGCAGTTCGACCACGCACGTATCCGATATCCTGGATCGCGCGTTCTCGCTGATCGGTACACCGTACCGCTTCGGTGGGAAATCGGAACGGACTGGTTTCGATTGCAGCGGCTTCGTGGGCTATCTGTTCCGCGAAGAAGCAGGCATCAACCTGCCGCGCTCCACGCGCGAGTTGATCAATATGGACGTCCCGCTGGTCTCCAAGGAAGACCTGCAACCGGGCGACCTGATCTTCTTCAATAATCGTGGTCGCGGTCGGGTGAGCCATGCCGGCATCTATATCGGTGACGGCCAGTTCATCCACTCCGCCAGCCGCCGTAGCGGTGGGGTGCGGGTGGACAGCCTGGACGAGAGCTACTGGCGCCTGAGCTACATGGAAGCCAAGCGCGTACTCGAACCGGGTTACGAACCCAAGACGGTGAGTCGCTAAACTTAAAGTTTTACTTTAAGTATTGCGTTCAACTCACTGTCGGTGCAAAGTGATGGCATTCCTTCGCAGGGATGCCATCACATGCTTTCGCCACAGCGCATCATCCTTCTCGCGTTTCTCGCTTCCCTGGCCGCCTGTGCCAGTCGCACTCCGCCATCGCCGCCGCCCGTGGTGAATGCGCCTTCGCTCCCTGCCTACAATTCGCAAGCCGCCGATGACATTCTGATCCGCGCCATTGGCCTGGTCGGTACCCCTTATCGCTGGGGCGGCAACACGCCCGATGGCGGCTTCGATTGCAGCGGCCTGATCGGTTATGTCTACCGCGATGCCACCGGCCTGCAACTGCCGCGTTCGACACGCGAGATGATCACCCTGCGCGCTCCCACCATCGGCCGCGAATCCCTGCAGAGCGGCGATCTGGTGTTCTTCGCCACCAGCGGTGGACGTGGCGTGAGCCATGCGGGTATCTATGTCGGGGAAGGGCGCTTCGTCCATGCGCCCAGAACGGGTGGAACCGTACGCCTGGACAGCCTCGACAGCGCCTATTGGCAGAAAGCCTTCCTGGAAGCCAAGCGCGTCCTCGCCGTGCAGAGTATCGCCCTTCATCCCTGATCGTTTGCGGGAGGGGCCATGACGACACGCACACTGAACCTGGACGATACCCTCTACCAGTACCTTCTCGACGTGTCCCTGCGGGACTCCGCGATCAAGGCTCGCCTGCGCGCCGAGACCGCGGCGATGCCGACGGCGCGCTGGCAGGTTGCGCCTGAACAGGGGCAGTTCCTTGCGCTGCTGGTGAAACTGATCGGCGCCCGGCGCATCCTCGAAGTGGGCACTTTTACCGGCTACAGCGCACTGTGCATGGCCGAGGCGCTTCCCGCCGACGGACATCTGCTGTGCTGCGATCTGCCCGGTGACTACAACGAGATCGCCCGTACCCACTGGCGGGAGGCGGGTGTCGATTCCCGTATCGAACTGCGCCTGGGGCCGGCGTTGTCCACGCTGGAGAGCCTGATGGCCGGGGGCGAGAATGGTTGCTTCGATCTGGTCTTCATCGATGCCGACAAGGCGCGCTATCCCGCCTATTTCGAGTGCGCCCTGAGTCTGTTGCGCAGTGGCGGGCTGGTGGTCTTCGACAATGTGCTGTGGAGCGGCCGGGTGCTGGAGGTCGAGCCTGAGAGCGAAGATACGCGCGCCATCCAGCGGCTCAACCGGGCGTTGAAGGACGATGCCAGGGTCGATTACTCGCTGGTGCCGATCGGCGATGGCATGAGTCTTTGCCGCAAGCGGTGACATTGTCGATCAGAACGCAGCTCCGTATCGAATCGATAGTTCTGCCGGGAGAGATCCTCCTTCGGCCACCCGACGCAAAAAAGGCACGCCAGATGGCGTGCCTTTTTCGTTTCTGGTGCGTGCCGTCAGGCAACGTCGACCAGGATGACTTCGCTGTCTTCCAGCGCCGTCACCTTCACCACGGCTTCGTTGGCGATAGCCGCGCCGTCGCGAGCCTCCAGCTCCACGCCATTCACTTCCACCTTGCCGGTCGCCGGCACCAGGTAGGCGCGGCGCTCGCTGCCCAGTTCGTACTCGGCACTCTGGCCGGCCTTGATGGTCGCCGCGACCAGACGGCCATCGGCGCGGATGCGCAGGGCATCGACGTCGCTCTCATAACCGCTGGCCAGGGTGACGAAGCGTCCGGCGCGGTCGCCCTTCGGGAAGGGCTTGGCGCCCCAGGACGGCGTGCCGCCGCGTACCGAGGGGATGATCCAGATCTGGAAGATCCTGGTCAGGTCCTTCTCGAGGTTGTACTCGGAGTGCACGATGCCGGTCCCGGCGCTCATGACCTGCACGTCGCCGGCTTCGGTGCGGCCCTTGTTGCCCAGGCTGTCCTGGTGGGTGATCGCGCCCTGGCGGACGTAGGTGATGATTTCCATCTCGCGGTGCGGGTGCGGCGGGAAGCCGGTGCCGGCGGCGATTTCGTCATCGTTCCAGACGCGGAGGTTGCCCCAGTCCATGCGCTCGGTGTCGTAGTACTCGGCGAAGGAGAAGTGGTGCTTGGCGTTGAGCCAGCCGTGGTTGGCGCCGCCGAGTTGCTGGAAGGGTCTGCGTTCGATCATGGCGAAGTCCTCATGGGCACGGCCGGCGGAATCACCGGCCCGTGCGGTTCATGGGAGCTATGTTCCATCGCATTTGATAGATATAAAAGCGCAAATATCCGAGCTAATAGATCGAATGTTACGATTGTTTGCGGGATTCAGGAGCCGTCTCGGGTAAGGAATTTGCTAAGGAACTGCCGCGTGCGTTCCTCCCTCGGATTGGAGAACAGTGTCTTGGCATCGCCCTGCTCGACGATTACGCCCTTGTCGATGAAAATCGCCCGGTTGGCCACGTCGCGGGCGAAACTCATCTCGTGGGTGACGATGACCATCGTGCGTTTTTCCTGCGCCAGGCCGCGAATGGTCGCCAGCACCTCTCCGACCAGTTCAGGATCGAGCGCCGACGTCGGTTCGTCGAACAGGATCACGTCCGGCTGCATCGCCAGGGCGCGGGCGATGGCAACGCGCTGCTGCTGGCCGCCGGAAAGTCGCTTGGGATAGGCGTCTTCCTTGCCGGCCAGGCCGACCTTGGCGAGCAGGGCGCGGGCGCGTTGCTCGGCCTGGGCGCGGGGCTCCTTCTTGACGATCACCGGGCCTTCGATCACGTTCTCCAGCGCCGTGCGGTGCGGGAACAGGTTGAAGTTCTGGAACACGAAGCCCACGTGCTGGCGCAGCTTGCGGATCAGGCCCTGCTGCCCGCTGAGCGGACGCGAGGCGTCGATGCGGATCTCGCCGACCTGGATGGTGCCGCCGTTGGGGGTTTCCAGCAGGTTGAGGCAGCGCAGCAGGGTGGTCTTGCCGGAGCCGCTGGGGCCGATGATCGCAACCACTTCGCCGGGCTCGACGGTCAGGTCGATGCCCTTGAGCACCTCCTGGCCGCGGAACTGCTTGGTCAGCTGGCGTACTTCGATCATGCGTCGTGCTCCTGGTCATGACGGTTGACCCGGTCTTCCAGGCGGTTCTGCAGGTGCGACAGGATGCTGGCGAGGATCCAGTAGATCAGCGCGGCAGCGAGGTACATGGTGAACACCTCGAAGGTGCGAGCGGTAATCAGCTGGGCCTGGCGGAACAATTCCGGCACCTGGATGGTGGCGGCCAGGGCGGTGTCCTTGACCAGCGAGATGAAGCTGTTGCCCAGCGGCGGCAGGGCAGTGCGCGCGGCCTGCGGCAGGATCACCCGGCGCAGGGTCTCGGCGCGGGTCATGCCGATACTGGCGGCGGCTTCCCACTGGCCCTTGTCGATCGAGCCGATGGCGGCGCGGAGGATTTCGCAGACGTAGGCGGCCATGTTCAGCGAGAAGCCGATCAGCGCCGCCGGCAGCGGGTCGAGTTCGATACCGGCCTGGGGCAGGCCGTAATAGATCATGAAGAGCTGGACCAGCAACGGCGTGCCGCGGAAGAACGACACGTAGATGCGGGCAAGCCAGCTCAAGGCGATGAAACCGTACAGGCGCATGAGTGCCAGCACGAAACCCAGCAGCAGTCCGAAGAACATGCCGCCTACGCTGAGGACTACCGTGAAGACCGCGCCCTTGAGCAGGAAGGGCGCGGAATCCAGCGCAAGCTGCAGGCTTTCTTCGATCATTGGGTGACGTCAGCCTGGAACCACTTCTCCGACAGTTTTTTCAGCGTGCCGTCGGCCCGGAATTTCTCGATGGCCTTGTTCAGCGCCGCGAGCAATTCGGGGTTGCCCTTGCGCAGGGCGATGCCTGCTTCCTGGCGGGCGAAGGGGGCGCCGGTCAGCGCCATGGCACCCTTGGTCTTGTTGACCATGTCGAAGGCCGCCAGGCGGTCCACCAGGATTACGTCGATGCGCCCGCTACGCAGGTCCTGGAACTTGGTCGGGTCGTCTTCGTAGGTACGCACGTCAGCCTGCGGCACGTGTTCGCGCAGCCACTGTTCGTAGTTGGTGCCCAGGCCTACGCCGACTTTCACCCCGGCGAGTTTTTCGGGGGCGTCGTATTTGCCTTCGTCACCCTTGCGCACCAGCGCCTGGATGCCGGAAACGGTGTAGGCGTCGGAGAAGTCGTACTTCTTCTTGCGCTCCTCGGAGATGGTCACCTGGTTGATTACCAGGTCCAGGCGCTTGGATTCCAGCGCGGCGAGGATGCCGTCCCACTTGGTCGGCTGGAGCTTGGCGGTGACGCCCAGTTCCTTGGCGATCAGGTGGGAGAAGTCCACTTCGAAGCCGGCGAGTTTGCCGTTCTCGTCCTGGAAGCTGAAGGGCGGGTAGGTGCCCTCGAGACCGACGCGGACTTCGCCCTTGGACTTGATCTGGGCGAGCAGGTCGTCGGCGGCCTGGGCCTGGCCGAACAGGCTGGCGCCGAGGGTGAGGGTCAGGCCGGCAAGCAGGAAATGACGTCGCAGTGCGGAGAAGGTCATGGTGAGCCCCGTTTTTGGTGTTTTAAGCAGGTTAGTCAACGCGTGGCGACTATAGGGTCGTAGTTGTTATGCAATAAAATAATAAAAGATTACATACTTAGCTGGATTTGCTCGGATTCATCCTGCCGGGTGGTAAGCGAACAGCGCCGGCGAGCCTCCGGTGTGCAGGAACAGCAGGGGCCCCTGCTGGGCGAAACGCTGGCGGGCGACGCCATCGAGCAGGCCGGCCATTGCCTTGCCGGTGTAGACCGGGTCGAGCAGCAGTCCTTCGTGGCTCGCCAGCAGGCGCAGCGCATCCAGCGTGCCGGCGTTGGGCTCGCCGTAGCGCGGTGCGAAGTACTCATCCCAGAGTTCCACCTTCGGCGCCTTGGCCGTGTCCTGGCCAAGCAGTTCCAGCGTGCGCTGGATCAGGCCTTCCACTTTCGGCCGCTGCGCGGCGTCGGTGCGCGAGACGGTCACGCCGATCACCGGCAGTTCCGGCAGGGCATCGGCCAGTGCCACGGCCAGTCCGGCATGGGTGCCGGCGCTGCCGGAGGCCAGCACCACGGCGGCGAAGCGCTGGCCGCTGTGGCGGATCTGCTCGGCCAGCTCCAGCCCGGCGCGTACGTAGCCCAGCGCACCGAGGGCGTTGGAGCCGCCAATCGGTACGAGGTAGGGCTTGCGGCCTTCGCGCAACAGGCGCTCGCCGGTCTGCTGCAACAGTTCGTCGGCGGTGTCCAGGTTGGCGACCACTTCGACCTCGGTGCCGAACAGGTCGAGCAGCAGGCGGTTGCCGTTGCTCAGGTAGTTGTGGTCGGCGGTGCCGATGGGGTTTTCCAGCAGCGCCATGCAGCGCAGGCCCAGCTTGGCTGCCACCGCGGCTGTCTGGCGTACGTGGTTGGACTGGATCGCCCCCGCCGTCACCAGGGTGTCGGCGCCGGCGCGCAGAGCATCGGCGGCGAGAAACTCGAGCTTGCGCACCTTGTTGCCGCCCAGTGCGAAGGGCGTGGCGTCGTCGCGCTTCACGTGGATATCGCGGCCCAGCCGGGCGGAAAGCCGCTCCAGCTTTTCCAGCGGCGTCGGGCCGCCGGCCAGTTCGAGACGAGGGAAGCGGGAGAGCGATTCGCGCAGGGAGCTCATGTGGGAATCCCGGATCAATCCTGTGAAACGGTCACGATAGAGCGACAGACGCGCATCGGCAATGCACTGGTGGCGCGCATGACGCGGTGTCGCAGCGGAATGTCGCGTCTGGCTGGTGCAACGGGGTGGCGCAGGAATGCCGCGGGCTGTGAATCAATGTGCGGACAGCCGTGCGGCGAACCGCTACGCTCCATCTTCAGACCCGGAACGCCAGCGTTGAACCGGGCAGATGACGAGAACATTCATTCCAGGGGCGGGACATCCAATGACACCAGTTGTAATTCCGGTCGCCAGCAGCCGAGGTTCGCTGCGGCGCTTGTGCATCCTGTTGCTCGGCAGCGTTGCGCTGCTGCTGGGGGGCATGGCTCCGGCCCATGCCGACCGCATGCTGCCCTCGGGCATGATGGTGGGCTTCGTCGACAACGCGGTCTATCCGGTGATCACCCTTAAGCGCCCCAAGCCGAGTCTGCTGCGGCAGGTAATCACGCTCGGGTTCTACAAGAGGACCATCAGCTATCCGCTGTCGGTTTCCGTCCGCATCCGTGACGAGGACAACCGCTTCATGGTTCACGGGCTGTTGCCGAAGATCAACGGCAAGTTCGTCGGCCTCAAGCTCGGCCTGGACCAGCGGATCAACCAGATCTGGGTGATGACCTATGAGGAAGCGTCCGAGTACGTCACCCGCCCGGATACGCTCTTCCCGCCGACCGGAGGGGCGTGAACGGCATCGCCTGCAGCCGGAACGGGGCTGGATCGGCTATCATGTGTGCCGTTCCAGTCTCTTGTAGAACCCCAGACCCATGACTTCCTCTCAGCAGCCGCCCCGCGACGACAGCGCGGAATCCACTCAAGACGCTTCCACGCTGTCTCTGACCGACCTCGCCAAGGCCGCCCTGGCGGCACAGAAACAGGCGAGTACGGCCTACCAGCACCGCAAGCCGCACGACAAGGCTGAATTCCGGCCACCGCATCCGCGCGGCTCCCGCCGCTCGATGGGCAAGCGCTGAGACGACCTTCCGCCGGTAAGCCCTTCAGGCAAGGTATTTGTCGGGGGCTTGCAGGCTGAACTGCATCGCCGCGTTCGGGTCGAACTCCCACCGCCATGCACCGGCGGTCGTTCGAATCACCAGCCCGCTTTCGCGAAGCCGTCAGGGAATGACAGACGCGCCGCCCGTCCGGCGCATCGCGTAGCAAGGAGAAGCCATGAAATACCTGATCCCCGTACTGTCCCTGCTGGCCCTGGGTGGTTGCATCACCATGACCGGCAACTACGAAGTCAGCGCCCACGACGAGGCAGGCAACGCCCTGGGCAAGGGCAAGTTCCTCGCCCACGGCAGCGGCATCTATACCGTGCGCAACTCACTCTGCTCGGTGTACCCGAAGGCCATCGTGACCATCCGTGACGTGGACACGGACCAGGAGCTGGAGGGCGAGAGCCCGTACCATTGCCACAAGTAGCGGCAGGCTGGCCAAGGGGGCTTTGGCGTCCCCACTGGAGCGCTCGTGCGCGAGCAAGCTCGCTCCTACAGATAATCCGTGCCTTTGTGCAATAGACGGCTCGCGGGCGGCCCCTGCCGGTATCAATCAGCTCAGGCCACGGCTCAGTTGTCGGCTTGGGCTGGCTGCCCGAGCTTCTGCGCCTGCCCCTGCAGCAATGTCCACTCCACCACCTGCGCGGCGAGCTGGTCGGCGGCCTTGCCAAAGGCGGTGACCACTTCCGCCACCTGCTTGCCGTCCACCGCCTGACGAACCTCGAAGCTGCGCGAGGCGACGATGCGCTGGCCGAGCGTGCGCACCAGGCGCGCGTCGTAGCGGATGTGGATCACCGGTTTACCGTTCTGGTATTCGCTCTGGAAGGCGCGCAGTTCGCCGGTGAGGTCGAGGTCGGCCTGCAGGCTGTTTTCGTCGCTGCTCAAGGCTCGGATGCTGCCGTTGGCGGTGAAGGCGTCGAGCAGGCGATCGCGCAGCAGGCCGGGGGCTCGGTTGCTCCAGCGCGCGCCCTGGTAGCTGTTGAGCTGATTGCCCTGCGGGATCACGGCGATGCGGTTGCTGTCCAGTGCGAGGCTCGCACTGGGCGCGCTGACCCGCAGTGACCAGTCCACCGCCGCGTTGTCGCGCTGCGGTTGCTGGGCGGCCGGCAGCAGGTAGAAGTCCGGGGTTTCCGCTTCCGGAAGAATCGAGCAGGCGCTGAGCAGTCCGAGCAGGGCGGCGACACCGAGCAGGCGGGGAAGGGCGATCATGGCTGGAACTCCTTGTTGCGTTCGCGGCCGAGCAGGTAGCCAGCGGGGTTTTCCTGCAGGCGCCGGGTGACGCCGCGCAGGTCCTCCAGGGTGGCACGCAGTTCGCGCACGGCGGGGCCCATTTCGCCCAGTCCGCTGAGGCCGCCGTTCACCGCGTCGTAGTTGTTGTTGAGCAACTGCTCGATCCGCTCGCTGCTGACGCGCAGGGCGGCCAGGGTTTTCTGGGTGTCGTCGAGGATGACCGGGCCGCGGGCGCCGAGGGTCTGGTTGGCGCGTTCGAGCAGTTCGCTGGCGTTGGCCAGGGTGATGCGCGCCTGCTGGCTGGCGGCGGCCAGCTCCTTGACGGTCTGGCGGATGTCGCCGCGCTGCTCGGCGACCACGCTGGTGGCCTGGTCGATGTGGTCGAGGGTGCGGCTGATGTGGTCGACGTTCTCCTGGGAGAACAGGCGGCTGGCGTTGGTGAGCAGGTTGTTGACGTTGGTGGCGATGTCTTCGCCATTGGCCAGGAGTTTGGCCAGCGGCGAGGGGATGGTCTTGATCACCGGGATGCTGCCGTCCTGGCTGACCAGCGGCGGGCTGTCCTGGGCGGCGCTGGAGAGCTGGATGATGGCCTGGCCGGTGACGCCGGTGAGCGCCAGCTTGGCGCGGGTGTCTTCGCGGATCGGCGTACTGTCGTAGACGCGGATGCGCGCGCGGACCTTGCGCGGGTCGTTCGGGTCCAGGCGCAGGGACACCACGTCGCCCACGCGGATGCCGCTGTACTGCACGGTGCCGCCTTCGGAGAGGCCGGTCACCGCCTCGTTGAAGATCACGTCGTAGAACTTGAATTTCTGGTCGTTGCTCGACTGGGCGAGCCACAGCGCGAAGAGCAGCGCGCCGATCGAGACGATCAGGGTGAACAGGCCGATCAGCACGTGATGGGCGCGGGTTTCCATGTCAGTTTTCCTCCCGCAGGGGCTGTGTGGCCTGCTGTGCGGCACGGCCGCGCGGGCCGTGGAAGTAGTCCTGTACCCAGGCGTCGTTGGTCTGGGCGACTTCGCCGAGCGGGCCCACCACCAGCACGCGTTTCTGCGAGAGCACGGCGACGCGGTCGCAGATGGTGTAGAGGGTGTCCAGGTCGTGGGTGACCAGGAATACGGTGAGGCCGAAGGCGTCGCGCAGGGTCAGGATGAGTTGGTCGAAGGCCGCCGCGCCAATGGGATCGAGGCCGGCGGTGGGTTCGTCGAGGAACAGGATGTCCGGGTCCAGGGCCAGGGCGCGGGCCAGGGCGGCGCGCTTGACCATGCCGCCGGAGAGTTCGGCGGGGTACTTGGCGCCGGCATCCGGCGGCAGGCCGGCGAGGGAGATCTTCACCTTGGCCATGAACTCGGCGTCGGCGCGGGACAGGCCCGCATGCTCGATCAGCGGCAGGCAGATGTTCTCGCTCACGCTCAGCGAGGAGAACAGCGCGCCGTTCTGGAACAGGACGCCGAAGCGTCGCTCCAGCTTCGAGCGCTGCGCCGGCGGCAGTTCCAGCAGGTTCTGGCCGAACACCTGGACGCTGCCTTCGCTGGGCTGGCGCAGGCCGATGATGCTGCGCAGCAGCACCGACTTGCCGGTGCCCGAGCCGCCGACCACGCCGAGGATCTCGCCCTTCATCACATCCAGGTCGAGGTGCTCGTGCACGGCGTGGGTGCCGAAGCGGTTGGCCAGGTCGCGGACGACGATGATTGGTTCGCTCACCAGCCCATCTCCATGAAGAACAGCGCGAACATGGCGTCCAGCAGGATCACCACGAAGATCGACTGGACCACGGCGGAGGTGGTGTGTTCGCCCACCGACTGTGCGCTGCCGCTGACGCGGAAGCCTTCCAGGCAACCGATCACGGCGATGATGAAGGCGAACACCGGGGCTTTGACGATGCCCACCAGGAAGTGCTGCACGGCGATGTCGTTCTGCAGCATGTAGAGGAACATGCGCGGCGAGATGTCCAGGCTCAGGGCGCAGACCACGCCGCCGCCGAAGATGCCGGCGATCATCGCCAGGAAGGTCAGCAGCGGCAGGGCCAGCAGCAGTGCGAGCACCCTGGGCAGGACCAGCAGCTCCACCGGGTCCAGGCCCTGGGCCTGGATGGCGTCGATCTCCTGGTTGGCCTTCATCGAGCCGATCTGCGCGGTGAAGGCGCTGGCGGTGCGGCCCGCCAGGAGGATGGCGGTGAGCAGCACGCCGAATTCGCGAAGGAAGGAGAAGCCCACCAGGTCGACGGTGTAGATCGCCGCGCCGAACTTCTGCAGCACCGTGGCGCCGAGGAAGGCCACCACCGCGCCGACCATGAAGGTCAGCAGGGCGACGATGGGCACGGCGTCCAGGGCGGTCTGTTCCATGTGCGCGGCCAGCGAGGTGATGCGCCAGCGGCGAGGGCGCAGCAGGCTGCGCATCAGCGTCTGCAGGGTCAGGCCGATGAAGCCGAGAACGCCGACCAGGTGATCCCAGAAGGTGATGGTGGCGATGCCGATGCGTTCGAGTATGTCGACCAGCGCGTTGCCCGGTGGCGGTGCCTTTTCATCGAGCCGGCACTGGGTGATGGCGCCGCCCACGGTGCGCAGCAGCGCCTGGCGCTCGGGCGGCAGGTTGCGGGCGATCTGCTCGAGCTGGCTCATCCGCGCGCCGCCGATGACTTCGGCGAGCAGCGCGGCGCCGGCGGTGTCGAGGGCGCCGAGTTCGCTGAAGTCGAGGGTGGCGATGTTCTGTCGCTGCTCAGCCAGCCCGCGCATCTGTTGCTGCAGGCTGGTGAAATGGGCGAGCGTCCAGTCGCCGCTGACGTGCAGCAGTGTCTGGGTGGCGGATGAGTCCAGCCGGAGCTGGCCGGCTTGAGCGGGCGCGATCATGCAGGGAGTCTAGCGAAGTTCTTCGATGGAGCCATTCGTCGGGTGGGTCTGGTTCTCGTAACGGGATATTTCTGGACTTTGTTAGCAAGCTAACTAAAATTCGCCCGGTCGGTTTCCTGCCGGTGGTCTCGCCATGCCTGCTCTGCCTCCTTCGTTGTCTGCATTCGCCCAGGCCATCTTACGCCCCCGGGTGGTCGATCTGCAGTTCGCCATCAAGGCGGTGCTGGCGGGCGGGATCGCTCTCTACCTGGCGTTCGTCTTCCAGTTGCAGCAGCCGCAATGGGCGCTGGTCACGGTGTTCGTGGTCAGCCAGCCGTTGAGCGGCATGGTGCTGGCCAAGAGCGTGTTCCGCCTGCTTGGCACGCTGACGGGGGCGGCCATGTCGGTGGCCCTGGTCGCCTGGCTGGGGCAGGCGCCCTTGCCGTTCCTGCTGGCGATGGCGCTATGGCTGGCGTTCTGCACCGCCGGGGCGTCGATGCTGCGCAATTTCTCGTCCTACGGCTTCGTGCTGGCCGGCTATACCGCCGCGATCGTTGCCCTGCCAGCCTCGGCCGCGCCGCTGACGGTCTTCGACCAGGCCGTGGCCCGCTGTTCGGAGATCGGCCTGGGCATTGCCTGTGCTTCCCTGGTCAGCGTGCTGCTGTGGCCGCGCAGCACGGAGCAGCAGTTGCTCGAGCAGGCGCGCAAGGTCTGGTCGTCGACGCTGAAGGCGGCGTCCGCGGAAATGCTGGGCACCGATGAACACGCGGCGCTGATCGCTACCCTGGGCAGCATTCTGGAGCTGGATGGGCGGCAGGAGCAGGCGTGGTTCGAAGGTCCGACGGGGCGTCGGCGAGTGCCTGCGTTGCGTGGGCTCAATGCCGCCCTGCTCGGCCTGCTGCGCGCCGCGCGCCGGGTTGCGCGGGAAGGACGGTTGCTCGACGCCGCCGTCGAGCTGGCCGTGCGCCCCTGGCGCGAGCTGGTGCGCGAGTGCCTGGAGAATGCGCAACAGCCCGACTTCACCGCCTGCCGGGAGCATCTGCTCGGTGCGCTGGAGAACGCCGCAGGTGCACAGGAGCGCGATTACCTGGAATCTCTGCTGGCGGTGCTGGATCGGGGCCGGCAATCCCGGCGCAGCCTGGAAGCACTGCTTTACGGTGAAGCGACACGCGAGGCGCCGGCGCTGATCGTCTGGCACCGGGACGTCGAGCGCGGGCTGCTGTTCGGCCTGCGCAGCGCCCTGGCATTTCTCTGCGTGGCGGGGTTCTGGGTGGTCAGTGCCTGGCCCAGCGGCCTGGGCGCGGTTTCCATCACCGGTGTGGTGCTGAGCCTGTTCGCCAGCCGTGACGAGCCAGCCGGCGCGGGCCTGAACTTCCTGCGCGGCATCCTCCTCTCGATTCCCGTGGCGGCGGTTGCCGTGCTGGTGATCCTGCCGCGATGCGAAGGATTCACGGCGCTCTACAGCGTACTCGGCATACCGCTGTTCATCGCGGCGCTGTGCACGACGCGGCCGGCCATCGCCGCAATGGCATCGGCCTTCTGCATCTTCTTCGTGAAGAACGTGGGGCCGAGCAACCAGATGGTCTACGACCTCGACCACTTCCTCAATTCGGCGTTGGCGACGGTGCTGGGCGTGGGGTTCGCGGTGCTGGTGTTCAACCTGGTGGAGCTGCGGCCGGGGCGCCGCCACTACCGGCGAGTGCTCGGCGCACTGCTGGCCGACCTGGCACGGCTGACCCGTGGCCCGCTGCCCAGGCTGGAGGCCTGGTTCGACGGGCGCAGCGCCGACCGCCTGCTGCGCCTGGTGCAATACCAGGACGGCCTGCCGCGGGAACGCCGCGCCCAATGGCGGGGAGGGCTGTTCGGCCTGGCGTTGGCGGACGAACTGCTGTTCCTGCGCGACAGCCTGGGCACGGCGCGGGGGCCGCTGCGGCGCGCGCGGGACTCTTATCTGGCGCGGTTGCGGCAGTTGCTGCTCGACGGCGGGCCGCGTAACGACCGGGAGCATGCGCTGGATGGAGTCGAGGAGGCGCTGTCGGCTGCGTTGCAGGGCAATCGCTGGCTGGAGGAAGGCCAGCGCCGCCGGGCACGGGCCGCCGTCGGCCAATTGCGCTCGATCTGGTTGCGCTGGTGCCGGGAGGCTGCGGCCGACGCACCGGTGCGCTTCGTCACCCTGGGAGCGACAGGCCGCCGCAATTGACCGTGGCTGGCGACAGCCACTAAGCTGCGCGCCTGCTTCAGGTGCCCCCGGTGCAAGTCGGGGGTGAAACAGGGAAGCCGGTGAAGTCCGACCTCGCGGTCCGACCAGTCCGGCGCTGCCCCCGCAACGGTAAGCGAGCATCGAACCGCATTCCGCCACTGTGCCATCGGCATGGGAAGGCGCGGTTTCAGGAGCCTGTCACGGCCCACTCGCAAGCCCGGAGACCGGCCTGCTGCATGTCATGGCATCGCGGTGGGCGCTGTCGAGCGTTCCGGCTGATCGACCGCCGGGGCGCTACCGTCCTCCGCCTGCCTTTTTCGGTCAGAGCCGCGCGGGTGAGAGCGGCGGAGTGAGTTCACGTGAAGCATTTCCTCTATTGGCCGACAGCCCTGGCGCTGGGCGGCTTCTCCTGCATCGGCCTGGCGGCGGACGAAGCGCCGCTGGTGCTCGACGATCAACTGGTGACCGCCACGCGCACCGAGCGCCGCGCCGAGCAGACGCTCGCTTCGGTCAGCGTGCTGGACCGCGCCGACATCGAGCGCAGCCAGGCGCAATCGGTGCCCGACCTGCTGCGGCGGCTGCCGGGGATTTCCCTGGCCAGCAACGGCGGCCCCGGCAAGGCCACCAGCCTCTACCTGCGCGGCAGCGAATCCGACCATGTGCTGGTGCTGATCGACGGCATCAAGGCCGGCTCGGTTTCGTCCGGCGGTGCGTCCTTGCAGGACTTGCCGGTGGCGCTGATCGAGCGCATCGAAGTGGTGCGCGGGCCGCGTTCCAGTCTGTACGGTTCCGAGGCCATCGGCGGGGTGATCCAGATATTCACCCGACAGGCACTGGAGCCGGGCTTCAAGCCCTGGGCCTACGCCGGGGCGGGTAGCCAGAGCACCTACGAAGGCAGCGCCGGAGCCTCGGCCGGCAACGGTCGCGGCTGGTTCGCCCTCGGCGTATCGAGCCTGGATACCGCCGGCATCGACGCCAAGGCCAACGGTGCCAGCGGCCATGAGCCGGACCGCGACGGCTACCGCAACCTGTCCGGTTCGCTGCGTGCCGGCTACCGTTTCGACAACGGTCTGGAGCTGGACGGCAGCCTGCTGCAAACCGATTCGCACAACGACTTCGACACGGTGAACAGCCGCCGCACCCAGGGCTTCGATGCCTACAACGATGGCGTGCAGCGGGTGATCGGCGGCCGCGTGCGCTTCGCGCCGCTGGAGCCCTGGCGGGTGAGCCTGTCCGCCGGGCGCAGCGAGGACAAGTCCGATGCCTACCAGGACGGTGCCTTCTACTCGCGCTTCGACAGCCGTCGCGACACCGCGTCCTGGCAGAACGACCTGGACCTCGCGCCCGGCCACACCCTGACCCTGGGCTACGACTGGCAGCAGGATGAACTAAGCAGTTCCACAGACTATGCACTGACCTCCCGCGACAACCGCGGCACCTTCGCCCAGTACCTGGGCAGCGCGGGGCGGCATGACTGGCAACTGAGCCTGCGCCACGACGACAACCAGCAGTTCGGCAGCCGCAACACCGGCAACCTCGCCTGGGGCTACGCGCTGACCGACGCCGTACGGGCCTTCGCCAGCTACGGTACGGCGTTCAAGGCGCCGACCTTCAACGAACTCTATTACCCTGGCTACGGCAACCCCGACCTGGATGCGGAAACCTCGCGCAGCGTCGAAGTCGGCGTGGACGGTCGCCACGGCTGGGGCCACTGGGCGGTGAACCTGTACCGCACGGCGATCGACGACCTGATCGCTTACGACTCGGCATTGCGTGCGCCGGACAATATCGACCAGGCGCGCATCCGCGGTGTCGAACTGCAGCTGGGCAGCCAGTGGCGGGACTGGGTGTGGAACGCCAACGCCAGCCTGCTCGACCCGGAAAGCCGCGCCAGCGGCAACCGTGGCAACGACCTGCCGCGCCGCGCCCGGCAGTTGTTCAACCTGGACCTCGACCGGCGCTTCGACGCGCTGAGCCTGGGCGCCAGCCTGCACGCCGAAGGCCACCGCTACGATGACCTGGCCAACCGCAATCGCCTGGGCGGCTTCGCTACCCTGGACCTGCGCGGCGAGTATCGACTGAACCCGGAGTGGCGTCTGCAGGCGCGCCTGAGCAACCTGTTCGACGCCGATTACCAGACCACCCTGGGCTATGAGCAGCCCGGCCGCGCCGTACTCTTCGGCGTGCGCTACCAGGCCCTTTGAGAGGAGAGAGACCGATGAGCGAATCCCCGGAAAAGGACGAACGCCACCGTTCGCGCATGCAGCGCAAGAAAACCGTGGTCGACGAGAAGATCGCCCAGGCCCAGGGCGAGCGTGGTGTGTTCCTGGTCCACAGCGGCAACGGCAAGGGCAAGAGCAGCTCGGCCTTCGGCATGGTCGCCCGCGCCTTGGGCCACGGCATGAAGGTGGGCGTGGTGCAGTTCATCAAGGGCGCCGCCACCACCGGCGAGGAGACCTTCTTCCGGCGTTTCCCCGAAGAGGTCAGCTACCACGTGATGGGCGAGGGCTTCACCTGGGAGACCCAGGACCGCCAGCGCGACATCGCCAAGGCCCGCGAGGCCTGGGACGTCGCCCGCCAGTTGCTGGGCGATCCGCAGATCGGCCTGGTGGTGCTGGACGAGGTGAACATCGCCCTCAAGCATGGTTACCTGGCGCTGGACAGCGTGCTCGCCGACATCGCCGCCCGTCCACCGATGCAGCATGTGGTCGCCACCGGGCGCGGCGTGCTGCCGGCGATGGTCGAGACGGCCGACACCGTGACCGAGATGGGCCTGGTGAAGCACGCCTTCAAGGCGGGCATCAAGGCGCAGAAAGGGGTGGAGTTCTGATGGCTGCCGTCGTGCCGGAACGCACCTGATGTCCGACTCCCGTCAGTGCCCCGCACTCCTGATCGCCGCCCCGGCCTCCGGCCAGGGCAAGACCACCGTGACCGCCGCCTTGGCACGCCTGCACACGCGCCTCGGACGCCAGGTGCGGGTGTTCAAGTGCGGCCCGGACTTCCTCGACCCGATGATCCTGGCCCGAGCCAGCGGCGCGCCGGTGTACCAGCTGGACCTGTGGATGGTTGGCGAGGCCGAGAGCCGCCGCCTGCTCTGGGAAGCCGCCGAGGAGGCCGACCTGATCCTGATCGAAGGCGTGATGGGACTGTTCGACGGTTCGCCCTCGGCGGCCGATCTCGCCCGCCGCTTCGGCGTGCCGGTGATGGCGGTGATCAACGGCCAGTCGATGGCCCAGACCTTCGGCGCGCTGGCGGTCGGCATGGCTACCTACCAGAGCGACCTGCCGTTCTCCGGCGTACTCGCCAACCGCATCGGCAGCCAGCGCCACCGCGACCTGGTGCGCGACAGCCTGCCGGAATGGATCCGCTGGTATGGCGCGCTGCCGCGCGACACCGAGGTGGAACTGCCCAGCCGTCACCTGGGCCTGGTGCAGGCCGACGAACTGGCCGACCTCGACGCCCGCCTGGACGCCGCCGCCGATGCCCTGGCCGCCAGCGCCAGTACCGAGCTGCCGGTGCCGGTGCGCTTCGCGGCAGCCGGGCCGCGCGCCGCGCTCGGTCGTCTCGACGGCGTGCGGATCGGCGTGGCGCGGGACAACGCCTTCGCCTTCCTCTACCAGGCGAACCTCGATCTGCTGCGCGCACTGGGGGCCGAGCTGGTGTTCTTCTCGCCATTGTGCGACAAGGCGCTGCCTGCGGTGGACAGCCTCTACCTGCCCGGCGGCTACCCGGAATTGCACCTGCGCGCTCTGGCGGAAAACCTCTCCATGTCCCAGGCGATCCGTGCTCACCATGACGCGGGAAAGCCTATCCTCGCCGAGTGCGGAGGCATGCTCTATCTGCTCGACGCGCTGGCCGACGTGGATGGCGTACGCGCCGAACTGCTCGGCCTGCTGCCCGGCGAGGCACGCCTGCAGAAGCGCCTGGCGGCACTGGCGCTGCAGGCCGTGGTGTTGCCCGAAGGCACGCTGCGCGGCCACACCTTCCACCATTCGCTGCTGGACAGCCCGGAACCACCGCTGGCCCGTGGCGTCTGTCCGAACGACAAACCGGTGGCCGAGGCGGTGTTCCGTCGTGGCCGGCTTACCGCGTCCTACATCCACTTCTACCTGCCGTCCGCTCCGGACGCCGCGGTGGCCCTGTTTCGACCATGACCGACCATGACTCAGCACGCCTACAGCCTTGAGGAACGCGCCGCGCTCTACCGCGCCATTGCCGAGCGCCGCGACATGCGCCACTTCAGCGGCGGCGAGGTGGCGCCCGAGCTGCTTGCCCGTCTGCTGGAGGCCGCCCACCAGGCGCCCAGCGTCGGCCTGATGCAGCCGTGGCGGTTCATCCGTATCACCGCCAGGGCGTTGCGCCAGTCGATCCACCAACTGGTGGAGGACGAACGTGTGCGCACCGCCGAGGCGTTGGGCGAGCGCTCCGCCGAATTCATGCGGCTGAAGGTGGAGGGGGTGCTCGACTGCGCCGAAGTGCTGGTCGCCGCGCTGATGGACGGCCGCGAGGCGCATGTGTTCGGCCGCCGCACGCTGCCGCAGATGGACCTGGCCTCGCTGGCCTGCGCCCTCCAGAACCTCTGGCTCGCCTCCCGCGCGGAGGGCCTGGGCATGGGTTGGGTGTCGCTGTTCGACCCGGCCGCCTTGGGCGAACTGCTCGGCCTGCCCGTCGGGGCCGAAGCGGTGGCGGTGATCTGCCTCGGGCCGGTGAGCGAGTTCTACCCGGCGCCGATGCTGGCCCTGGAGGGCTGGCGGCAGCCGCGCCCGCTCGGCGAGCTGCTGTTCGAGAACCACTGGGGGGAGCAGCCATGAGCCTGGCGCTGTTGAGTGTGCTCGGGGTGGCGCTGGACGCGCTGCTGGGCGAGCCGAAGCGCTGGCACCCGCTGGTGGCCTTCGGGCGCTTCGCCGATCGACTGGAGCGGCGCTTCAATCGATCGCGCACGGATGCGGCGGCCGACACGCCCGGTCTGGGCTGGCGCAGTCATGGCGTTACCGCCTGGGTGCTCGCGGTCATTCCGCTGACCTTGATCGCAGGGTTGCTGAGCCTGCTGCCCCAGGTCGGCTGGCTGGTCCAGGCGCTCGCCCTGTATGCCGCGCTGGGCCTGCGCAGCCTGGGTGAGCACGCCGAACCGGTGGCCCTGGCATTGCGCGGCGGCGACCTGAACGAAGCGCGTCTGCGCGTGGGTTGCATGGTCAGCCGCGAAACCTCCGCGCTGGACGAGACCGCCGTGGCCCGCGCGGCCACCGAGTCGGTGCTGGAGAACGGCAGCGACGCGGTGTTCGCCGCGCTGTTCTGGTTCGCCGTGGCCGGCGCTCCGGGCGTGGTGCTGTATCGGCTGAGCAATACCCTCGATGCGATGTGGGGTTATCGCAACGCGCGCTTCGAACGCTTCGGCTGGGCGGCGGCGAAGATCGACGATGTGCTCAATTACATCCCGGCGCGACTGGTGGCGCTGACCTACGCGCTGCTCGGGCGGACCCGCCTGGCGCTGCGCTGCTGGCGCATGCAGGCGCCGCAATGGGACAGCCCCAACGCCGGCCCGGTGATGGCCGCCGGTGCCGGCGCCCTGGGTGTCGCGCTGGGCGGTGCGGCGCGCTACCACGGCGCGCTGCATGAACGTCCGCAACTGGGCGAAGGCCCGGCGCCGAGCGCGGCGGACATCTGGCGCGCGCTGGCCCTGGTGCGCCAGGGCGTGCTGCTGTGGCTGGCGCTCATTCTGATTCCGGGAGTGCTCTGAATGCTCGAACATGGTGGCCGGTTGCGCCGGGCGGCGCAGCACTATGGCATCCCGCTGGCGGAGTGGCTGGACCTGTCCACCGGCATCTCGCCCTGGCCCTGGAGCCTGCCGAACATCCCGGCCAGCGCCTGGATGCGCCTGCCGGAAGACGGCGATGGCCTGGAAGCCGCCGCGCGCCGCTACTATGGCGCCGAGACGCTGCTGCCGCTGTCCGGCAGCCAGGCGGCCATCCAGTTGCTGCCGAGGCTGCGCCGGCCGGGCAGGGTCGGCGTGGTCTCGCCCTGTTATGCCGAGCATGCCCATGCCTGGCGCAGCGCCGGGCACATCCTGCGGGAAGTCGGCGATCACGAAGTGACGCACCACCTGGAGCGTTTCGATGTGCTGGTGGTGGTCAACCCGAACAATCCCACCGGCCGACGCATCGATCCCGGCGTTCTGCTGGAGTGGCACGCGCGGTTGCACGAGCGCGGCGGCTGGCTGGTGGTGGACGAAGCCTTCATGGACTGTACCCCGGAGCAGAGCCTGGCCCCCCGTTGCGCAACCCGGCCGGGGCTGGTGGTGCTGCGATCCTTCGGCAAGTTCTTCGGCCTGGCCGGCGCGCGGCTGGGATTCGCTTTCGCCGAACCGCGCCTGCTGGCGGGCCTTGCGCAGTCGCTCGGGCCCTGGGCGGTGAACGGTCCGACGCGCTGGGCGGCGCAGGCGGTGCTGGGCGATCTCCACGAACACATCCAGCGCCGCCGCGACCTGGCCGAGGCCAGCCGGCGTCTGGCGGGGCTGCTCGGCGAGCATGGTTTCGCCCCCCAGGGCGGCACGTCGCTGTTCCAGTGGGTGGTGTCGATGCAGAGCCCGGTACTGCGCGAGCACCTGGCGCGCCAAGGGATTCTCGTGCGCCTGTTCGACTCGCCCGCCAGCCTGCGCTTCGGCCTGCCGGCGGACGAGGAGGGCTGGCGGCGCCTGGAGCATGGTTTGCACACCTTCAAGCAGATGGAGAACCTGCGATGACCTCGCCGACGGGGCAGGCCGCGAGGCTGATGGATCAGGGCACGACATTGATGGTGCAGGGCACCACCTCCGACGCCGGCAAGAGCACCCTGGTGACGGCGCTGTGCCGCTGGCTGCGTCGCCAGGGCATGGCGGTGGCGCCGTTCAAGCCGCAGAATATGGCGCTCAACAGCGCGGTCACCGCCGACGGCGGCGAGATCGGCCGCGCCCAGGCGGTCCAGGCCCAGGCCTGTGGATTGGCACCGCACACCGACATGAACCCGGTGCTGCTCAAGCCCAACAGCGACATCGGCGCCCAGGTGATCATCCACGGCCGCGCGGTGACCAGCATGAACGCCACCGCCTACCACGACTACAAGCGGGTGGCGATGCAGGCGGTGCTGGAGTCGCACGCGCGTCTCGCCGCGCAGTACCCGGTGGTCATGGTGGAAGGCGCGGGCTCGCCGGCAGAGATCAACCTGCGCACCAACGACATCGCCAACATGGGCTTCGCCGAGGCGGTGGACTGCCCGGTGATCCTCGTCGCGGACATCGACCGTGGCGGCGTGTTCGCGCATCTGGTCGGCACCCTGGAGTTGCTGTCCGTGAGCGAGCGGGCGCGGGTGAAGGGCTTCGTGATCAACCGCTTCCGGGGCGACATCGCGCTGTTGCAGAACGGCCTCGACTGGCTGGAACAGCGCACCGGCGTGCCGGTGCTGGGCGTGCTGCCATACCTGATGGATTTCCACCTGGAAGCCGAGGACGCCATCGACCTCCGCCAGGCCGCCAAGAGCGGCGAATGTCTGCGCGTGGCGGTACCGGTGCTGCCGCGCATCAGCAATCACACCGATTTCGACCCGCTGCGTTTGCACCCACAGGTGGAGCTGAGCTTCGTCGGGCCGGGGCAGCCGCTGCCGCCAACGGACCTGATCATCCTGCCCGGCTCCAAGAGCGTTCGAGCCGACCTTGCCTTCCTCCGCGAGCAGGGGTGGGAGACGACGATCCAGCGCCACCTGCGCTATGGCGGCAAGCTGCTGGGGATCTGTGGAGGGTTGCAGATGCTGGGACAGACCCTGGCCGACCCGCATGGACTGGAAGGCGCGGCGGGGGAGAGCGACGGCCTCGGCCTGCTGGACTTCCGCACCGTGCTGGAGCCGGAGAAGCAACTGCGCAATGTCCGCGGCCGGTTGGCGCTGGAGGATGCCGAGGTGGCCGGGTACGAGATTCATGCCGGCGTCAGCGAAGGCCCGGCGCTGGAATGTCCCGCCGTCCGCCTGGGCGATGGTCGCGCCGATGGCGCCGTGAGTGCGGACGGCCAGGTGCTGGGCACCTACCTGCACGGGCTGTTCGAGTCGCCGGCCGCCTGCTCGGCGCTGCTGCGCTGGGCGGGATTGCGCGAGGTGCGGAGCATCGATTACCACGCGCTGCGTGAGCGCGACATCGAGCGCCTGGCCGACCAGGTCGAGGCGCATCTGGATACTGCACGGTTGAAAGCACTATGCGGGCTGTAGGGGGGCTCTTCGTAGGAGCGAGCTTGCTCGCGAACAAATTTCCTCGAACGCGCCGGGGTCGGGCGGTTCGCGAGCAAGCTCGCTCCTGCAGATATCGATTTACCCGGAGACAACATGCTTGAACTGATCCTCGGCGGCGCCCGTTCGGGCAAGAGCCGCCTGGCCGAGCGCCTGGCGCTGCAAAGCGGCCTGCCGGTCACCTATGTCGCCACGGCCCAGGCCGGCGATGGCGAGATGTCTACGCGCATCCTCCAGCACCGCGAGCGCCGTCCCGCGCAGTGGGGGCTGGTGGAGGAGCCGCTGGCCCTGGCCGGGGCGCTGGAGCGCCTGGCCGATCCACAGCGCTGCGTGCTGGTGGATTGCCTGACCCTCTGGGTCACCAATCTGCTGATCCATGAAGACGGCTGGCGCCTGCGCGGCGAGATCGATGCGCTGCTGGAGACGCTGCCGCGCCTGCCGGGACGGATCATCCTGGTCAGCAACGAAACCGGGCTGGGCGTGGTGCCGATGGGCGAGCTCAGCCGCCGCTATGTCGACGAGGCCGGCTGGCTGCACCAGTCGCTGGCCGAGGTCTGCGAGCGCGTGGTGTTTACCGTCGCCGGCCTGCCCACGGTGTTGAAGGGGAATGCGTTATGAGTCTGCAATGGTGGCTGCAAGGTACCCAGCCGATCGACCGCGTGGCGCAGGACAAGGCCGCCGCGCGCCAGGACCGGTTGACCAAGCCGCGCGGCGCGCTGGGCCGCCTGGAAGAGGAAACCATCCGTCTGGCCGGCCTGCAGGGCCGCGAGCGGCCGACGCTGGAACACCTCTGGATCGCCCTGTTCGCCGGTGACCACGGCGTGGTGGCCGAGGGCGTATCGGCCTATCCGCAGGCGGTGACCGTCGAGATGCTGCGCAACTTCGTGCGCGGCGGCGCGGCGATCAGCGTGCTGGCGCGTGATATCGAGGCGCACCTGGAGGTGATCGACCTCGGCACGGCGACGCCGCTGGAACCGCTGCCGGGTGTGCTGCACCTGATGGTTGGCGCCGGCACCGCGAACTTCACCCGGTCGCCGGCGATGACCGCTGCGCAGTGCCTGATCGCCCTGGAAGCCGGGCGCGAGTCGGTGCGCCGGGCGCAGCAGGCCGGCGCGGAGCTGTTCATCGGCGGCGAGATGGGCATCGGCAATACCAGCGCGGCGGCCGCGCTGGCCTGCGCGCTGCTGGATGAACCGGCGCAGGCGCTGGTCGGCCCCGGTACCGGGCTGGATGCGCAGGGGGTGGCGCGCAAGGTCGAAGTGATCGAGCGTGCCTTGGCCTTGCACCGCCCCCAGTGCGACGAGCCTTTCGAAGCGCTGTGCCGCCTCGGCGGTTTCGAGATCGCCGCGCTGGCCGGCGCTTACCTCGCCTGCGCGCAGAAAGGCATTCCGGCGCTGGTGGACGGCTTCATCTGCAGCACCGCTGCGCTGTGCGCCACGCACCTCAACCCCAATTGCCGCGACTGGCTGCTGTTCGCCCATGCCGGTGCGGAACCGGGGCACGACCGTGTGCTCAGCGCGCTCAACGCGCAGCCGCTGCTGGACCTCGGCCTGCGCCTGGGCGAGGGCAGCGGCGCGGCGCTGGCGGTGCCGCTGCTGCGCCAGGCCTGCCGGCTGCACAGCGGCATGGCCACCTTCGCCGAGGCGGAGGTGTCGGATCGCCCGGCATGACGCTGTTCCTGGACCTGCTGCGCCACGGCGAAACCGAGCAGGGCGGCGGCTTTCGCGGGCGCCTGGACGATGCGCTGACTGAAACCGGTTGGGCACAGATGCGGGCGACGGTTGGCGAGGCGTGCCGCTGGTCGGCGGTGGTCAGCTCGCCGCTGCGCCGCTGCGCCGCGTTCGCGCAGGAACTGGCGGGTCGCCACGGGTTGCCGCTGAGCCTGGATGTCGATCTGCGCGAGCTGGATTTCGGCCAATGGGAAGGCCTTTCGCCAGCTAAGCTGATGGAAAGCGATGCCCAGGCGCTGGGACGTTTCTGGTCCGATCCCTACGCCTTCCCGCCTCCGGGTGGCGAGCGCTTGAGCGACTTCGAATCCCGTGTATTCCGGGCACTGGAGCGGTTGTACCGTGACCACGCCGGCGCATCCCTGCTGGTGGTGACGCACGGCGGCGTGATGCGCCTGCTGGGGGCCTTGGCCGGCGGCTTGCCGGCCCGGCGTTTGCTGGAGGTGGTGGTCGAGCATGGCCAGTGCCTGTCGTTGGCCGTGGCGCGTGAAGGCGAAGGCTGGCGAATCCAGCAGGCGGGACGGCGATGAGCGAACAACCCGAACGAGATGAACCCGTGCCAACGCCGGGTGACCTACCCACTTCCCCGCCCGCCGGCCCGCTCAGCGACTGGTGCCTGCCCCTGGTGGCGCTGCAGTTCCTCACCCGCCTGCCGGTGCGTTTCACGCAGATGCCCACGCCGGAACAGTTCGGCCGGGCGACGCTGTTCTATCCGCTGGTGGGGTTGCTGATCGGCGGGCTGCTGATGGGCGTGGGCGAGTTGCTGGTCAACGTGCACCTGCTGTTGCAGGCGGCGCTGTTGCTGGCGCTGTGGGTCCTGATCAGCGGTGCGCTGCACCTGGATGGCCTGGCCGATACGGCGGATGCCTGGGTCGGCGGCCTGGGCGATCGCGAGCGCACCCTGGCGATCATGAAGGATCCGTGCTGCGGGCCTGCGGCGGTGGTGACGCTGGTCGTGGTGTTGCTGCTGAAGTTCGCCGCGCTTGCCGCGGTGCTCGGCAACCACCAGTACTGGGCGCTGCTGCTGGCGCCGTGGCTGGGGCGTTGTGCATTGCCTTTGCTGTTCTTCAGCACCGAGTACGCCCGCCGCGGCGGCCTCGGGCAGGCGCTGGCGGACCACTTGCCGCGCCGGGCGACACCCTGGATGCTGGCGGGCAACGCCGCGCTGATGGTGGTGATGGGGTTGCCCGGAATGCTCGCGGTGGCGGTTGCGCTGGTGGTCTTCGTCTGGCTGCGCCGCCGCTTCATCGCTCGCCTGGGCGGTACCACCGGGGATACCGCCGGGGCGATGGTGGAGCTGATCGAGTGCGCAGTGCTGGTGGCGCTGGCGGTCTGATCATGTCCTCGCGGTTATGCGGGTGGGCTGGAGGTGTTGTAGGAGCGAGCTTGCTCGCGAACCGCATGGCTCCGATGCGGCCGGGAAGCGCGTTGGCGAGCAAGGGCTGGGCGCCCCCTCGGTCCTACGAAAAGCGCCCACCTCAATCGAAGGCGAAATGCTCCGTCTTCAAGCCCATGATCGACCGCACCGGCTTCGCCATCGCCGCCGCATGCCCCTTGGCGCGCGGCAGCAGGCGGGCGAAGTAGAACTCGCTGGTGGCGATCTTCGCCTTGTAGAAGTCGCTCGACTCGCTGCCGCCCTGGCGCAGGCGCTTGCGCGCGGCGGCTTCCTGCAGCGCCCAGGAATACGCCAGCGCGACGTAGCCGGAGAACATCAGGTAGTCGTGGCTGGCGGTGCTCACCAGGTCGCGCTGCTTGCGGGCGGTGAGGGCGATGCGCAGCGTCAGCAGGTTCCACTGCGCGCAGAGCTTGAGCAGGGTGAGCGCGCGACCGCGCATGGCCGGCTCCTGCTTGAGCAGTTCGACGGCGAACTTCGCCACCTGCCGGGTGAAGTCGCGCACCGCCTTGCCCTGGGTCATCAGCAGCACCTTGCGGCCGAGCAGGTCCAGCGCCTGGATGCCGGTAGTGCCTTCGTAGAGCGTGGCGATCCGCGCGTCGCGGACGATCTGCTCCATGCCGTGTTCCTTGATGTAGCCGTGGCCGCCGAATACCTGCATGCCGAGGTTGGCGCTCTCCAGGCCCAGTTCGGTCAGGCAGCCCTTGAGGATCGGGGTGAGGAAGCCGAGCTTGTCGTCCCAGCGGTCATATTCGGCGTTGTCGTTGGTCAGCAGGCCCTGGATCATCTTGTCGGCGTACTGGGTGGCCAGGTAGATCAGCGCGCGGCCGCCCTCGGCCACGGCCTTCTGGGTCAGCAGCATGCGGCGCACGTCGCCGTGGTGCATCAGGCTGTCGGCGATCTCGCCCGGTTCCTTGGTGCCGGAGAGGGCGCGCATCGAGCGGCGCTCGCGGGCATAGGCGAGTGCGCCCTGGTAGGCCAGCTCGGCGGTGGCGACGCCCTGGATGGCGGTGCCGATGCGCGCGCTGTTCATGAAGGTGAACATGCACTCCAGGCCCTTGTTCGGTTCGCCGATCAGGTAGCCGGTGGCGCCGTCGAAGTTCATCACGCAGGTGGCCGAGGCCTTGATGCCCATCTTCTTTTCCAGCGCGCCGCAAGTCACGCCGTTGCGCGGGCCGAGCGCGCCGGCTTCCCCGGGAAGGAATTTCGGCACGATGAACAGCGAGATGCCGCGCGTGCCTTTGGGTGCGTCCGGCAGGCGTGCGAGGACGATGTGGACGATGTTCTCGGTGAGGTCGTGCTCGCCGGAGGAGATGAAGATCTTGGTGCCGGTGATCGCGTAGCTACCGTCGGCGTTGGCTTCGGCGCGGGTCTTCACCTGGCCCAGGTCGGTGCCGCACTGCGGCTCGGTGAGGCACATGGTGCCGCCCCAGCGGCCTTCGGTGAGCGGGGTGAGGTAGGTCTGCTTCTGCGCCTCGGTGCCGTGCTGCATCACGGTGTTCATCGCGCCCAGCGACAGCCCCGGGTACATCGAGAACGGCCAGTTGGCGGTGCCCAGCATCTCCTGCTTGAGCGCGCCCAGGCTCATCGGCAGGCCCTGGCCGCCGTATTCCACCGGGTGCGACAGGCCCTGCCAGCCGCCGGCGACGTAGGCGTCGTAGGCTTCCTTGAAGCCCTTGGGGGTGCGCACTTCGCCGTTCTCCAGGTGACAGCCTTCCTCGTCGCCACTGTGGTAGAGCGGGGCGATAACCTCCTCGCAGAGTTTCGCGCATTCGCCGAGGATGGCATCGACCATGTCCGGCGTGGCTTCGCCGCCGTTGACCAGGTTCTGGTAGTGGCTGGGGAAATCGAAGACTTCGTTGAGCAGGAAGCGGGTGTCGCGCAGCGGAGCTTTGTAGACGGGCATCGGGGACCTCGGAGCGTGATGCGCCCCGTCGAAAGCGCGGGGCTGGATGGCCGCAGTTATACGGCTGGCTCCGCGCGATGCCCTTGGCTGCGCCAACGCGCCGATCTGGCAGATGGGACAATCGGTCGCGCCGGCCATTGACGATCCGCAGATTGCGGGTATATACACGCAGTCATGCTGACGACCCACTGTCTCTGTACCAAATTGCGCCGCTCCGCCCGTGCGGTCACCCGTGTCTATGATGACGCCCTGAAGGGGGTCGGGTTGACCACGCCGCAGTTTTCCCTGTTGCGGCACCTGTCGCGGCTGGAGCAGCCGAGCATCTCCGAACTGGCCGAAGCGATGGGCCTGGACCGCAGTACCCTCGGGCGCAACCTCAAGCCGCTGGAAGGTGAGGGGCTGGTACGCCTGGCGGAGGGCGCAGACCTGCGCAACCGTATCGTGGTGCTGACCGCGGAAGGGCTGGCGCGCATCGAGCTTGGCCGCGAGGCCTGGGATGCGGCGCAGCAGGATGTCGCGGCCCACCTGGGCGAGGACAAGCGCCGTCAGCTGGAAGCCTTGCTGGATGAACTGGCCGAGCTGGAGAGCTAGCGGCGGCCCGCGTGCAATGGATAGCTTTTCACCTTAGAAGACGGATTAAAAGCGGGTATATACCCGTTTAGGAGAAAACGATGTCGAAGCTATCGCGCACGGGGTTCTGGATACTCTTGTCCGGCGCCCTGATCCTGGCCTTGTCCCTGGGCATCCGCCACGGCTTCGGCCTGTTCCTGGCGCCGATGAGCGCCGAGTTCGGCTGGGGGCGCGAGACCTTCGCCTTCGCCATCGCCCTGCAGAACCTCATCTGGGGCATCGCCCAGCCGTTTACCGGGGCCATCGCCGACCGCTTCGGCGCCATGCGCACCGTGCTGGTGGGCGGCATCCTCTACGCCGTCGGCCTGGTGCTGATGGGCTACTCCGATTCGGCCTTCAGCCTGTCCTTGAGCGCGGGCCTGCTGATCGGCATCGGCCTGTCCGGCACTTCCTTCTCGGTGATCCTCGGTGCGGTGGGCCGTGCGGTACCGCTGGAGCGGCGCAGCATGGCGATGGGCATCTCGGCGGCGGCCGGCTCCTTCGGTCAGTTCGTCATGCTGCCGGGCACCCTCGGCCTGATCAGTTGGCTGGGCTGGTCCGCTGCGCTGCTGGCGCTGGGCCTGCTGGTGGCACTGATCGTTCCGCTGTCCGGGCTGATGCGCGACAAGCCGCTGCCGGTCCAGGGCCACGAGCAGACCCTTGGCGAGGCGTTGCGCGAGGCGGCCGGCCATTCCGGCTTCTGGCTGTTGTCCCTGGGCTTCTTCGTCTGCGGCTTCCAGGTGGTGTTCATCGGCGTGCACCTGCCGGCCTACCTGGTGGATCGCCATCTGCCGGCCACCGTCGGCACCACGGTGCTGGCGCTGGTGGGGCTGTTCAACGTGTTTGGCACCTACATCGCCGGCTGGCTGGGTGGGCGGATGAGCAAACCCAAGCTGCTCACCGGCCTGTACCTGCTGCGCGGCGTGGTGATCGTCGCCTTCCTCTGGGCGCCGCTGACGGTATGGACGGCCTATGCCTTCGGCATTGCGATGGGGCTGCTGTGGCTGTCCACCGTGCCGCTTACCAATGGCACCGTGGCCACGCTGTTCGGCGTGCGCAACCTGTCGATGCTCGGCGGCATCACCTTCCTGTTCCACCAGATCGGCGCCTTCCTCGGCGGCTGGCTGGGGGGCTATGTGTATGACCACACCGGCAACTACGATCTGGTCTGGCAGGTTTCCATCCTCCTCAGCCTGCTGGCGGGCCTGCTCAACTGGCCAGTGCGTGAGCGCCCGATCGAGCGGCCAGTCCTGGAGGCCGCGTGAAACGCAGGCTGGTGATCGTACTGGTACTGGGCATTTGCCTGGCGCTGGCCGGCCTCGCCTGGTGGGGCTGGCAGCGCGGCGGGCTGGCGCTGATGCAATTGGGCATGGGCAGTTGCTGATGCCCGGTGCGCGGGGTAGCGTGGCGGAATCATTCGAGGATCACTGCCATGCGTCTCTCTCTGCTCGCCCTGACCCTGCTGTTGCCCTTTGCCGCCCAGGCCGCCGAGTGTCCGGCGCTGCTCAAGACTCAGGGTGAATTGCCCAAGCTGCGTTCCAAGGACGTGCTCGACCTCTGCGAGCTGTATGCCGGCAAGCCGCTGGTGGTGGTGAACACCGCCAGCCACTGTGGCTTCACGCCGCAGTTCAAGGGGCTCGAGGCGGTCTACCAGAAGTACAAGGGGCAGGGCCTGGAAGTACTCGGCGTGCCCTCCGACGACTTCAAGCAGGAAGACGCCGACGCCGCCGAGACCGCGAAGATCTGCTACGGCAATTACGGTGTGACCTTCAACATGACCTCGGTGCAGCACGTCAGCGGCGACGAGGCGATCCCCCTGTTCAAGGACCTCGCGCAGCAGGCTGACCAGGTGCCGCGCTGGAACTTCTTCAAGTACGTAGTGGATCGCCAGGGCAAGGTGGTGGCGGAGTTTTCCAGCCTGACCAAGCCAGATGATCCCGAGCTGCAGGCGGCCATCGAGAAAGCTATCGCCAGCCAGCCCTGAATCAACGGCTTTTTGTAGGAGCGAGCTTGCTCGCGAACGCATGGCACTGGCGCGGCCGGCAAACGGGTTCGCGAGCAAGCTCGCTCCTACAATGAATCCTGTCGGAGACAGATCATGAAACCACCAGCCGGGCCGGTGCCCGGCTTTTTTGTGCAGCGCATCGGGCGGAAGTGAAATTTCCTGTTACAGGTTCAGCGCTGGAGTGCGACAATTCGCGCCCGGCGGCTCAGCAATTGGCCGCCGATGTCATGGATATGATTCAGGAGATTCACCCTATGGATGGCAAAGCCCTCTTCCTCGTTGCCTTGCTCGCGCAGGCTGCCGCCGCGCCCGCGTTTGCCGCACCCGCCACTTCCAGTTCCAGCGAAGCCCCCGCCGCTGCGGCCGCCACAGCCCCCGCCGCCGAGTCGGACGAGGAAATGTCGCCCGAGACCTTCGTCGCCAGCCTGCACTTCCAGAAGGGCAAGGTGGTGGTCGGTGACAACCTCGCCACCTTCGACCTGCCGGACAGTTTCGTCTTCCTCGACGGCAAGGATGCCGAGCGTGTGCTGGAGGCCTGGGGCAACCCGCCCAGCTCCGAGCCGCCATTGGGCATGTTGATGCCAGCGGGCGTCTCACCCTTCGCCGCCGAGTCCTGGGCGGTGACCGTGCAGTATGAGGAGAGCGGTTACGTGTCCGACGAGGACGCGGCGAAGATCGACTACGCCGAGATGCTCAAGGACATGCAGAACGATCTCAAGGAAGCCAACCCGCAGCGCGAGCAGCAGGGCTTCGAGGCGATCCAACTGATCGGCTGGGCCGCGCCGCCGCGTTATGACGCCGCCGAGAAGAAACTGTACTGGGCCAAGGAGCTGCAGTTCGGCGACGCCAAGGAGCACACGCTGAACTACAACATCCGCGTGCTGGGCCGCAAAGGGGTGCTGGTGCTGAACTTCGTGGCCGGTATGGAGCAACTGCCGGAGATCGAGAAGAATGTCGACAAGGTGCTGGCCATGACCGAATTCAATCCGGGCAGCCGCTATGTCGACTTCAACCCCAGCGTCGACAAGGTCGCGGCCTATGGCCTGGGCGCGCTGATTGCCGGCAAGGTGGCGGCCAAGGTCGGCCTGTTCGCCACCGCGCTGGTGCTGCTGAAGAAGCTGTGGATCATCCCGACGCTGGCCATCGGCTGGATCCTCCGCCGCTTCAAGCGCAAGCCCCCCACCGAGGGCTGATTCGCAGGCATGGCTTCAAGGCAAAGAAAAGCCGGGCAATGCCCGGCTTTTTTGCTCTTGGTAGGAGCGAGCTTGCTCGCGAACAGAACTCCAGGCGACGCCGGCGCCAAGTGGTTCGCGAGCAAGCTCGCTCCTACAAAAACACTGCGACACCTGGTCCGGTCACGCACGATAGAAAAAGCCGGGCATTTGCCCGGCTTTTTCATGCTGCTGAAGGATCAGCCTTTCTCGCCCTGGACGGTCTTGCCGTTCACGCTGCCTTCCTTGAGCATGATCTGGTATTCCTTGCCGTCGGACTCCTGTTGATACAGGCGGACCAGCAGGTAATCCCAGTCCTTGGCGAACCAGAGGACGGTCTTGCGGTTGCTCTTGGTAGGGTCGCGCACGCGCTCCACCTTGATGGCGGTGATCAGGCCGGCCTGGGTGCGGACCTTCTCCTCGCCCAGCACGCGGAAATCGTAGGTATCGGTGTCGGTACCCTCGATCACCTGGTAGCTCATGGCCTTCTTGCCGACAGCCACATCATGCTGCAGCGCGAGCTGGTAGGTCGACTTGTCCAGCTGTCCCTTGTTCAGCGGCTGGCGCACCTGGTCGCCACGGTCGCTGCCCAGTACCTGCTTCTCGGCCCAGTCGAAATCGAGCTCGGTCTGCTTGTTCTTGCCCAGGCCTTCGCGGGCCCAGCGGTAGGTCAGCGGCAGGTAGGTGTCGTTCTCGACCTTGAACGTACTGGTCTCGGTGAGACTGGCGAGCAGCATGGACGCCTTGAAATCCAACTCCCAACGGCCGCCGTCGCCTTGCTTGAGGCTGCGGGAGGCGGTCCCGCTGATCGGCATCTGTTTCCAGTCGGCGGTGTAGCTGGCCTCGAACGGCTGCAGCTCGAAAGCCTGGGCCGGCAAGGTCAGTACAGCCATCAGGAACAGCAGGGCTCTACGCATCACGAATCTCCTAGGTTCGGTACGAATAGCCGGAGGCGGGCAGAAGCTCCCCATCCAGCATGGCGCCTTGCTCGCCCAGGCACAAACGGCCTTCGGCGAACCAGTGCATGGCCAGCGGATAGATCAAGTGCTCCTGCACGTGAACGCGCTGCGCCAGCGTTTCCGGCGTGTCGTCAGACTGTACCGGGATTGTCGCCTGTACGACCAGTGGTCCACCGTCAAGTTCCTCCGTGACGAAGTGCACGCTGCAGCCATGTTCGGCGTCGCCGGCTTCCAGCGCGCGCTGATGAGTGTGCAGGCCCTTGTACTTGGGCAGCAGGGACGGATGGATGTTCAGCAGGCGGCCGTGATAGTGACGCACGAAGCCGGGGCTGAGGATGCGCATGAAGCCGGCGAGCAGCACCAGGTCAGGGCTGAAGCCATCGATGGCCTGGATCAGCGCGGCATCGAAGCTTTCACGGTCGGCATAGGCCTTGTGGTCGAGGAAGCAGGTCTCGATGCCGGCCTTGCGCGAGCGCTCCAGACCGTAGGCGTCCGCGCGGTTGGACACCACCGCGCGGATCGCTGCCGCCGACGGGGCGTCGGCGAGGCTGTCGATCAGGGCTTGCAGGTTGCTGCCGGAGCCGGAAATCAGCACCACGACATTGCAAGGTGTGGACATCAGTGGCCTTTCAGGTTGTTCAGGACCACGCGCTCGGCGTCGGCGGCGCAGGCTTCGATGCTGCCGATGACCCACGGCTGCTCGCCGGCGTCACGCAGGGCTTTCAGGGAAGCCTCGACCTGGTCCTGGGCAACACAGATGACCATGCCCACGCCGCAGTTCAGCACGCGGTGCATCTCGGTCTCGTCGACGTTGCCTTTTTCCTGCAGCCAGTCGAAGACCGCCGGGCGTTGCCAACTGGCCACGTCGATCACGGCCTGGGCGTTGTCCGGCAGGACGCGCGGGATGTTGTCGAGCAGGCCGCCACCGGTGATGTGGGCCATCGCCTTCACCGCGCCGGTCTGCTTGATCAGTTGCAGCAGGGGCTTCACGTAGATTCGGGTCGGGGCCATCAGCAGGTCGGCCAGGGGCTGGCCGTTGAGCTGGGTGGACTCGATGTCGGCGCCGGAGACTTCGATGATCTTGCGGATCAGCGAGTAGCCGTTGGAGTGCGGGCCGGAGGAGGGCAGGGCGATCAGGGCGTCGCCGGAGACCACTTTCGAGCCGTCGATGATTTCCGATTTTTCCACCACGCCGACGCAGAAGCCGGCCAGGTCGTAGTCTTCGCCTTCGTACATGCCGGGCATCTCGGCGGTTTCGCCACCAACCAGGGAGCAGCCGGCCAGCTCGCAACCGGCGCCGATGCCGGTGACCACGGTGGCGGCCACGTCGACGTTGAGCTTGCCGGTGGCGTAGTAGTCGAGGAAGAACAGCGGCTCGGCGCCGCACACGACCAGATCGTTGACGCACATGGCGACCAGGTCCTGGCCGATGCTGTCGTGCTTGTTCAGGTTCAGCGCCAGGCGCAGCTTGGTGCCGACGCCGTCGGTGCCGGAGACCAGCACGGGTTGCTTGTAGCCGGCCGGGATTTCGCACAGAGCGCCAAAGCCACCCAGGCCGCCCATGACTTCCGGACGCGCGGTGCGCTTGGCGACGCCTTTGATGCGTTCGACCAGGGCTTCGCCGGCGTCGATGTCCACACCTGCGTCCTTGTAGCTCAACGAGGGTTGCTTGTTGCTCATAAATCCAGGCCTATAGATAGGGATGATTCGTCTTGCCGCCGGGCGCGCCGTTCGCGCTTCCCGGCCTGCGCGGGAGGCGCGGGATTTTATCAGGCTTGCCCGGCAGCGGCCATCTCGTGCTGTTGCCGCTGGCCGGACGGCTGTTTAAGGTATAGGCCTTCCTTGCCGGCTCGTTGGATGCCGGCATCTTCGTTTTCCTCCGCGAGAGCCCGCCATGCGTCTGACTGCCCGCCTGTTGATCCTCTGCCTGTCGCTGCTCAGCCTGCCATCCTTCGCTGAAACGCTTGGCAATCTTTACCAGGTGCACGAGCCGGTGGCTTCCCAGCAGCCGGACGAGCGCAACGCCGGCCTGACCCGCGCCCTGCAGACCCTGGTGCAACGCCTGACCGGCGACACCCGCGGCCTGCAAAGCCCCGCGCTGGCGGGCTATTTCAAGGACCCGCAGCAACTGATCAGCCAGTACGGCTACGAGAACGGTCCGCCGCTGGCGCTGGTGGTGGACTTCGATCCGACAGCCACCGACAACGCGCTGCGCCAGGCCGGCCTGCCTGTCTGGGGTGCCAGCCGTCCGTCCGTACTGGCCTGGTGGCTGAATGAAAGCACCGATGATGGCAGCAGCCTGGTGGGTGACAGCCAGGAAGCCGCTGCGCCGCTGAACCGTGCCGCTCAACGCCGCGGCCTGCCGCTGCGCCTGCCGATGGCTGACCTCAGCGAGCAGCAGGTCGGCACTGCCGAGAACCTCAACGCCGTCCAGCCTGACGCGCTGAACGCTGCCTCCGAGCGCTACGGCGCCGATGCCTTGCTGGCGGTGGACGCCAAGGAAGCCGACGGCAAGTGGACCGCCACCTGGCGCGTATGGATGGGCGATAGCCGCGAACAGGGCCAGGCCCAGGGCGATACTCCGGACGCGCTGGCCGATGCGGTGATGCTCGGTGTGTCGCAACGTCTGTCGCAGCGTTTCGTCGGTTCGGCAGGATCGGCTTCGGCCCAGGTCCTGCAGATCGAGGGCGCCGATCTGGCTCGCTACGCCGAGGTGTCGCGTCTGCTCGAGCCTATGGGCGCCAAGCTGGTGCTGGTGCAGGGCGGCAAGCTGGTCTACAACGTGACCGCCAGCCCCGAGCAATTGCGCGCGCAACTGGCGCTGGCCCGTCTGCAGGAAGCCCCCGCCGAACCGACCCCGCCAGCGGTGGATGCCAATGACCAGCCGGTGCCGAACCCCGCCGTACCGCGCCAGAACATCCTGCGTTTCCACTGGTGATTTCTGCGGATAACGCCATGCCCCGGGAGCGGACAAAGTCCCGTTGCGGGGCATGGCCGCTCTGATCCGTACCGGGGAGCTGCGTTATCCTTCTGATTTGGATAAACTTTCAGTCACCAAGGCTCACCCTAAGCGATTGAAGAAACGCTCGGCCCGCATGACTCCTATGCAGCTCCCCCTAAGCGTACGCCTGCGCGATGACGCAACGTTCGCCAACTACTACCCCGGTGCCAATGCCGCGGCGCTGGGCTATGTCGAGCGCCTGTGCGAACCGGAAGCGGGTTGGACGGAGAGCCTGATCTATCTCTGGGGCGCCGAAGGCGTGGGCCGCAGCCACTTGTTGCAGGCCGCCTGCATCCGTTCCGAACAGCTCGGCGAGCCGTCCGTCTACCTGCCGATGGCGGATCTGGTGCCCTACGGCCCGGAAATCTTCGACAACCTCGAACAACGCGAGCTGGTGTGCCTGGACGACCTCGATGCCCTGGCCGGCAAGCGTGAGTGGGAAGAAGGGCTGTTCCACCTGTTCAATCGTCTGCGCGATTCCGGCCGCAAGCTGCTGCTGTCGGCGTCGGTGTCGCCACGCGAGCTGGGGGTGAAGCTGCCGGACCTGAAATCCCGCCTGACCCTCTCGCTGATTTTCCAGCTGCACCTGCTGAGCGACGAAGAAAAGCTGCGTGCCCTGCAACTGCGCGCCTCTCGTCGCGGCCTGCACCTGACCGACGAAGTGGGGCGCTTCATCCTCACCCGCGGCGCGCGCAGCATGCAGTTCCTCTTCGACCTGCTGGACGAGCTGGACAAGGCGTCGCTGCAGGCCCAGCGCAAGCTGACCATTCCCTTCCTCAAGGAAACCATGGGCTGGTAAGCCCAGGTTTCCTCCGGCGGTTGCTCAGGCGCTCGTCGCTTCCTGCTGTGTTTCCTCGCCTTCGCCGGCCCGCTTGCGGTCGTACTGGAAGCGCCAGCGGGTGTACAGCAAGGCCGAGCAGAACAGCCCGACGCTGAGGATGATCTCGGCCCAGCCGAAGATGGCGTGGGCGGGATCGAAGGCGTTGAGCACACCGAGGATGAAGTACAGATTGATCACGTAGCAGGCCCAGGCGTGGCCGCGCGCGCTGCCGATCAGCAGGCCCGGCGCGACCACCAGCAGCGGCAGCAGCTTGAAGCCGAGGAAGACCCACGGTACCCAGTGCGCGCCACCGTGGGCGTCGGCGAACAGCACATCCCAGATGACGATGAGCAGAATCAGGCCGATGAAGCTGCCGAGGGCAATGGCCCGGCTGGCGGCCAGCCGGGGCTTGAGCCAGTCCATCGACGGCAGCGGTTTGTTCTTGCGGGCCATTCAGCTCTCCAGTTTGCGGGCGACTTCGGCCAGGCGCTTGCCCAACGCGCGGCACAGGGTGATTTCGTGATCATCGAGGCTGCGCTTGCCATCCGCGCCGGCGAAATGGCTGGCGCCGTAGGGGGTGCCGCCGCCTCGGGTTTCCAGCAGGGCCGGCTCGCTGTAGGGGATGCCGGTGACGATCATGCCGTGGTGCAACAGCGGCAGCAGCATCGACAACTGGGTGGTTTCCTGGCCGCCGTGCAGGCTGGCGGTGGAAGTGAAGACCGCCGCCGGCTTGCCCACCAGGCCGCCGGTCAGCCAGAGGCTGCTGGTGCCGTCGAGAAAGTACTTGAGTGGTGCGGCCATGTTGCCGAAGCGCGTCGGGCTGCCCAGCACCAGGCCAGCGCAGTCCTTCAGGTCGTCCAGGGTGGCGTAGAGCGCACCTTCGGCCGGGATGTCCGGGGCTACCGCTTCGCATTCGGTGGAGACGGCGGGCACCGTGCGCACGCGGGCTTCCAGGCCGCCCTGTTCCACGCCACGGGCGATCTGTCGTGCCATTTCCGCGGTGGCGCCGTGGCGGCTGTAGTACAGGACCAGGATATAGGGTGTGTTCAAGACAGGATCTCCAGCACCTTCTCCGGCGGGCGGCCGATCACCGCCTTGTCGCCGACGATCAGGATCGGTCGCTCGATCAGCTTGGGATGGCTGGCCATCGCCTCGATCAGTTGCTCGTCGCTGAGCGCCGGATTGGCCAGGTCGAGGGTCTTGTACTCGTCCTCGCCGGTGCGCAGCAGCTGGCGCGCGCCGATGCCCAGCTTGCCGAGCAGCGCCTTGAGTTCAGCCGCGCTGGGCGGGGTTTCCAGGTAGCGGATGATCTCCGCCTGGATACCGCGTTCTTCCAGCAGTTCGAGGGCGCCGCGGGATTTCGAGCAGCGGGGATTGTGGAACAGGGAAATCTGGCTCATGTGCCGGGACTCGCAAGGCCGATGAAGTGGCGGCTATTCTAACCGCCTCCTCGGATCGGACTGAACCGCTGTCGTGCGGCGCGATCTACGAGGACGGTTTTTCTGTGCAGCCAAAGGACAATTCATGCACGAACGCTTGCGGGGCCTGGTCGAGTTCGGCCGCTATCTGGCCCAGCGCTTCCTCGCCGACAAGGCGCCGAACAGTGCGGCGGCCTTGACCTATACCACGTTGTTCGCTGTCGTCCCGATGATGACCGTGACCTTCGCCATGCTCTCGGCCGTGCCGGCGTTCGAGGGGATGGGGGAGCGCATCCAGTTGTTCGTGTTCCGCAACTTCGTACCCTCCACCGGCGAAGCGGTTGAGGCCTATCTGCGCAACTTCACCGTGCAGGCGCGGCATCTGACCTGGCTGGGCGTGGCCTTCCTGGCGGTGACCGCGTTCACCATGCTGGTGACCATCGAGAAGGCCTTCAACGCCATCTGGCGGGTGCGCCAGCCGCGCCGGGGCGTCGCGCGCTTCCTGCTGTACTGGGCGATCCTCAGCCTGGGGCCGCTGCTGCTGGGGACGGGCTTCGCGGTGTCGACCTACATTACCTCGCTGTCGCTGCTGTCCGGCCCTCACGCCCTGCCGGGGGCGGCGATGCTGCTGAAGTTCATGCCGCTGCTGTTCAGCGTCGCGGCCTTCACCCTGGTCTACGCGGCGGTACCCAATGCGCGGGTGCCTTTCCTTCACGCGCTGGCCGGTGGTGTCTTTACCGCGATCCTGTTCGAGGCGGCCAAGTCGCTGTTCGGCCTCTATGTCAGCTTCTTCCCCGGCTACAAGCTGATCTATGGCGCCTTCGCCACGGTGCCGTTGTTCCTGTTGTGGATCTACCTGTCCTGGCTGATCGTGCTGTTCGGCGCGGAGCTGGTCTGCAATCTGTCCTCGACCCGGCTGTGGCGGCGCCGCGCGCTGCCGCGCCTGCTGGTGATCATGGGGGTGCTGCGGGTGTTCTTCGATCGCCAGCGGCACGGCGTGCCGACCCGGCTGGAGCATCTGCACCGTGCGGGCTGGCTGTTGCCGGAAGACGAGTGGGAGGAGATTCTCGATTTTCTGGAAGGCGAGCAGCTGGTTTGCCGTGTCGGCGCAACCAGCGCGTCCTGGGTGCTGTGCCGCGACCTGGGCAGCTACCGCCTGCATCACCTGCTCAACCGCAGCCCCTGGCCGCTGCCGTGTCTCGACGCCTTGCCGGCGGAACTGGACGAGCCCTGGTACCCCGCCTTGCGGGAAACCCTGGAGCGTTATCAGACGGAGCGGCAGGCACTTTTCGGCGCCAGCCTCGCAGAATGGTTGAAGCCGTCACATTCTGAGTGACGTAAAACGTCAGTTTCGGGCGATTCTGATGCTTCGGAGATTTCGTATTTAGTGTAGGGCGCGCCAGTCATGGCTATCTCTGGATTGGCACGCTTCTGGCTATAGCTCTGACAGGACAATGATGTTCTGTAGAAGTTCCTTCAAGGCCAGCGAATCCATGAACAACGACCAGAAAAAAGTAGTACACCTGCATCAGCGCGATCCTCAGAGTGCGCTGGAGAGGCTGAATAGAATCACTGGTCTGCAGTTCAGCAGTTGGCCGGAGTCCCTGCTGCCCGTGGCGCAGGGCGAGGCGAGCGGCGTGTCGCCACAGGCCGAGCCGGAACTCGAGGCGGCTGCCCAGGTACGTCAGCTGGGCTGATCAGATCAGAGGCTGGTGGCAATCGGGCGTGCGGTGCTTTCCTGCGGCTCGACGGCCTGGACGAACAGTTCCTCGACCACCAGGCGCGACAGGCCGATGGCTGCCCGCAATCTCACCTGCATGTCCTCGATACGCTGGCGGAACGGCAGTCGGGCGATGCCTGACAGCAGGATGCGGCTCTGCGCATTCACCGTGCCGTGATCGACGGCCACTTCCCGAACCTGTTCGCCATCCCGATAGATGACCACCAGTGTCACCGGCAACTCCGCCACACCGGGCAGTTGCAGCCAGGCGGCGATGTTGTAGTCGCTCAGGCGGCCGCCACTGGCCGAGTTGGCGACACGCGCGCTGCTGACGATGTGGCTGGGAACCTTGCTGACAAGCTGGTCGGTGGGCTGCATCTGGCAATCCTGTCGAAAGTGGGAGGCGTGCGTGGCGCCTGCCGCATAGTGGGGCTGCCGAGAGGCGGCTGGAGGAAAGGCTTCTAGTCGGCTCGGACTAACGTTCCGAATTATAGGTAGGTAATTTCCGACAAACCGGGCCTATTGCCGATCTTGGCTGTGACTTGTCTCGCAAATCAGCTTCAGACCAGGCGCAGCGGGTGCCGGGAGACGAGGGGCGTACTCAGGTTGGCGGTCGGCAACGGCAGGATGGTCTGGTTGTCGAAACTGGCCAGTTGCAGCCAGAGGTTTTCTCCTTCCACGAAATGTCCCTGGGGTAGCCACAGGCCGTGGTACCAGCCGTTGCCGGGCTCCGGGGTGCTCTGCAGCACGCCGGGGTGACGCTGGGCGTCAGGTGCGCGACGCAGCCAGACGGGCCGGGGAAGCCCTTTCAGGTAGCGCAGGCCCAGGTGCAGTCCGTCGTTGTTGAGGTGCCGCCAGCGCACCACGGCCAGGGTTGGCGTGCCGTTGTTGTTGAGGATCAGCAGCAATTGGCCGACCGGGAACTGGTTGGCACGATTGCCGGCACAGTTGATGCGGGCGCCCCCGGCGCTGACGTCCAGTATCCCGGCATCGCAACCGCCTTCGGTATCGGGGCTGAGCAGGTGCTGCTGGATGGCGCCAAGCCCCACGATCAGCCGGCAGGTGCCGGTCTGCTCGGTACGCTCGTGTCGACGCGGATGATGCCCCAGCCAGTGATGGCGGACGCGCTCCAGCAGGATGTCCTGGTCGATCTTGCGCAAGGGCGCGGGGTCGTGGAGGGCGATCAGCAGGGCGCCCAGCTCCAGGCGGCGCAGTTGCTCGGGCGGCACTTCGCCGATCTGCTCGTGACCGATGCAGGGCAGGTCGGCGCCCAGGTCGACCAGGTAGCCTTCCTGCTCCTCATCGTCCCAGACATGCAATCGGCCAAGGGCGGCGAGGGGAGCGAGAGCGCTGAACAGCTGCGGGGCTTCGCCTTCGGTCAGGTGGAAGGGGTTGCTCAGGGCGACCAGCAGTATCTGCTGGTAGAGGCCGCGCAGGGTGCCGGCAGGAGTGGGGTCGAAGGCGGCCGCCACCGGCTCGTCGAGACACTCCTGGTGCTCGCCGACCCAGTACAGCAGGTGGCTGTCGCGCCAGAGCACGCCGGGCGGTTGCTGGTACTGCTGGTAGTGGCGCAGCAGCGCCTGGGCGAGGAAATGCTGGGCCATGTACAGGCACCAGGCCAGGTGCGGCCGCGACGGTTTGCGGCCGTGCAGAATCTGCAGCAGCAGGCGCTTGAAGCCTGCCGCCAGCTCGGTGCAGAAGTGCACGAACAGTGTCGGTGGCGCCTTTTCGTGGCGAATCAGCTGCGAATAGTGGCGATATTCTTCGGTCAGGCTTTGCAGGGCGCGTTGCCTTTCCAGTAAGGTCAGCGCACATCGGTTGAGGCGGAACAGTGTACCCAGGGTCTTCTGTAGTCCTTCCAGCAGGGAATGGCGTCGGGATTCCTGAAGCACTGCCGCCAGATTGCTCGTTGCATCGGAATCCTCTTCGAGGATATCCGGCACCTCCAGACGCAAGGCATCGAGCGTCATGAACGCCCCGCATACACGAGGACTGAAGGCATGGGAGTGCGGCTCCGTATTGTGATGGGACTGGTCGCCGGCCTGCTCCTGGCCGGTTGTTCGGCTGACTATGGCAGCGATCAGCATGGACAGAAAGTAACCGCTGCGAGCATGGATGGCCAGTGGCTAGTCATTAATTATTGGGCCGAATGGTGCGCGCCGTGCCGAAAGGAAATTCCCGAGCTGAACCAGCTTGCCAAAGGGGGCGCGGAACAGGGTTTCCGGGTGCTGGGCGTGAATTTCGACGGGCTGCGCGATACCGATCTGGCCAAGTCTGCCCAGGCGCTGGGAATCGCCTACACGGTGCTGGCGGATGACCCCTCGCCGCGATACAGCCTGCCACGCAGCGAAGCGCTGCCTGTCACCTACATCGTCGACCCTGACGGCAAGTTGCGCGAGCAGTTGCTCGGCGAGCAGACCGCCGCCGGCCTGCAGGCGCGCCTGGCTGCTCTGCGGGAGGAGAAACGCTGATGGCCAGGATCTGTCTGCACGGCTATGTGAGTGGCAAGGTACAGGGCGTGTACTACCGCCAGAGCACGCAGGAACAGGCCGAACGCCTGGACATCGATGGCTGGGTGCGCAACCTGGACGACGGTCGAGTGGAGGTGCTGCTCGAGGGCGAAGAGGGCGCCGTGCGCGAGCTGGAGAAATGGCTGGCCCGCGGGCCGGTCAAGGCAAAGGTGGCGGCGGTGGAGCTGGCGCCGATGACGCCCCAGGGCATCACCGGCTTCATCGTGCGCCGCTGAGCACGGTCTGGCGTCAGTTGCTGGCCGCACCAGGGTCCGCGGCCAGGCGGCCGGCATCGGTCATCAGGCTGTGCAGGAATTCCTTCTGCAACTCCGGATCGTTGCGGGTCAGCTCGATCAGGCTCTGCTCCAGCTCGCTGGCTTCCTCTTCCAGGCCAAGCTCGGAAAGACGCTTCACGCGGTGCACCCAGTGGCGCACATCATCCGCTTCCAGGTCGTCGTAGATCAGCCGGTGGGCTTCCTGCAGCTTGCCGCGAAGCGAGCGGCTGACCTGCAGGCTGGCGTCGGCGCGGGTATCGTCCGAGGGATCCTGCACGCTGAACTGCAGGCGGCCGATGCGGCTGACCTCTTCATCGCTGAAGGGGCCTTCCAGCAGGTTCAGGCGCAGCACGCCATGACGGTCGGTCAGCAGTTCCTGGGAGTTCTTGCCGGCGGTGACGGTCACCGGGCGTTCCGCCCAGGGCAGGCTCGAGTACTCCGTGCGCTTGTCGCGCTGGTGTTCTTCGATGGTTGCCAGGTTCTGCTCGGCGCGACCGTTGGATTGTACGTTCATGAATGGGTTCATGCCGTCGATGCCATAGCGGATCCAGCCACGGGTGACGCTCTCCGGCAGGTTGCCGAGGGCGAACACGTTGACCACATTGGCGCCGATGCCGGCGACGAAGGCCACGACGCCCAGCGGCATTTCGTAGGACTTGCGCCAGCCCTGGTAGGGCGTGTAGCGGTCGTAGCGCCGGGTGACCTCGAATTCGGTAACCTCGAAGGTCTTCTGCTCCTGCACGCGAATGCGACGCTGCGGCAGTTCCAGGGTGCCTGGCGTGCCCACGTCGATCTGCAGGCTGTGGTCGAGCAGTTTGCGCTCGACTCGCTCTTCATGTTCGCTGCGTTGCGGCAGCTGGTTGGCGCAGCCGCTCAGCAGGAGGCTGCCGCACAAGGCGGCAGCCGCGAGGCTGGAGGTACTTCGGGGGAACATCGCTCTGCTCAGTTGCGGATCTTGGCCGTGATGAAGGCTTGCAGGTCGGACAGGGCGACAGGCTGCGACTCGGCGTCACGGCGGCCCTTGTACTCCAGGGTGCCTTCGTCCAGGCCGCGCTCGCTGACGACGATGCGGTGCGGGATACCGATCAGCTCCATGTCGGCGAACTTCACGCCGGGGCTGGTCTTCTTGTCGCGGTCGTCCAGCAGCACTTCGAAGCCGGCGGCGGTGAGGTCCGCGTAGAGCTTGTCGGTGGCGGCGCGCACGGCCTCGTTCTCGTACTTCATCGGCACGATGGCGATCTGGAAGGGCGCCAGGGCGGCCGGCCAGAGGATGCCGCGGTCGTCGTAGTTCTGCTCGATGGCGGCGGCGACCACGCGGGATACGCCGATGCCGTAGCAACCCATGATCAGGGTGACCGGCTTGCCGCTCTCGCCCAGTACAGAGAGCTTCATGGCTTCGCTGTACTTGGTGCCGAGCTGGAAGATGTGGCCGACTTCGATGCCGCGACGGATCACCAGGGTGCCCTTGCCATCCGGGCTCGGGTCGCCTTCGACGACGTTACGCAGGTCGGCGATTTCCGGTACCGGCAGGTCGCGTTCCCAGTTCACGCCGAAGTAGTGCTTGTCGTCGACGTTGGCGCCGGCGGAGAAGTCGCTCATCAGCGCGACGGAGCGGTCGATGATGCAGGGCAGCGGCAGGTTCAGCGGGCCGAGGGAGCCGGGGGCGGCGCCGATGGCGGCCTTGATGTCCGCCTCGCTGGCCATCTGCAGCGGGCTTGCCACCAGCGGATGGTTGCCGGCCTTGATCTCGTTGAGTTCGTGGTCGCCACGGACGATCAGGGCAATCAGCTTGCCTTCTTCGGCAGCATGCACCACCAGGGTCTTGATGGTCTTCTCGATGGGCAGGCCGAACTTCTCCACCAGGGCGGCGATGGTCTTGGTTTCGGGAGTGTCGACCAGGCGCAGCTCTTCGCTGGCCGCGCCGCGAGCGGTTTCGCGCGGCAGGGCCTCGGCTTTCTCGATATTGGCGGCGTAGTCGGTGGATTCGCCGAAGACGATATCGTCCTCGCCGGAGCCGGCCAGCACGTGGAACTCGTGGGAGCCGCTGCCGCCGATGGAGCCGTTGTCGGCCTGCACGGCACGGAAGTCCAGGCCCAGGCGGGTGAAGATCTTGCTGTACGCGCCGTACATGACGTCGTAGGTCGCCTGCAACGAGTCCTGGCTGGTATGGAAGGAGTAGGAGTCCTTCATGATGAACTCGCGGCCGCGCATCAGGCCGAAGCGCGGACGGATTTCGTCACGGAACTTGGTCTGGATCTGATACATGTTGATCGGCAACTGCTTGTAGCTGTTCAGCTCGTTGCGCGCCAGATCGGTAATCACTTCCTCGTGGGTCGGGCCGACGCAGAAGTCGCGGTCATGGCGATCCTTCAGGCGCAGCAGCTCGGGGCCGTACTGCTGCCAGCGGCCGGATTCCTGCCACAGTTCGGCGGGCTGGATGGCGGGCATCAGTACTTCCAGGGCGCCAGCGGCGTTCATTTCCTCGCGAACGATGGTCTCCACCTTGCGCAGTACCCGCAGACCCATTGGCAGCCAGGTGTAGAGGCCGGACGCCAGCTTGCGGATCATGCCGGCGCGCAGCATCAGCTGATGGCTGATGACGACCGCATCGGAAGGGGTTTCTTTCAGAGTGGAAAGCAGGTACTGACTGGTACGCATCGTTGGCCGTTATGTCGGTTGCGAAGAGGGATATAGGTTGGGCATTGTACGGTGCAGGTCTGGCTGCGTACAGGGCGCGGCGGGCAGAGACGGAGGAGCAAGGTGAGTCGACTGAATGCAGCGCAGGTGCAGACGTTCATCCGGGCTGGATTGCCGATGGCGGATGACATGGATTTTCGTATCGATGCGCTGGAGGGGCGTAGCGCGTATGCGCGGATTCCGTTCCACGGCAAGCTGGTTCGCCCCGGTGGAACGGTTTCCGGCCCGACCATCATGGCGCTGGCGGATGCGGCGATGTATGCAGTGATTCTGGCTCAGTTGGACAACGTCGAGATGGCGGTTACTTCCAACCTCAATATCAACTTTCTCAGCAAGCCGAAGCCGGAAGATCTTCTGGCGGAAGCAAAGATATTGAAGCTGGGGCGTCGTCAGGTGGTTTGCGAAGTGGCTGTCTTCTCGGTCAGTAATCCGCAGGAGTTGGTTGCCCATGTAACGGGCACATATGTATTGCCCATGTAACGGATACGTTCGAAATTGTAGGTAAGTTGCAATAAAAAACCCGGCCGAAGCCGGGTTTTTTATTGTTTGCAGTTCGCTCTGTATTACAGGACGGACAGCGGGTAGTCGACGATCAGGCGGAACTCGTCGACCTTGCCACCGGTGCTGTCGTCGCCACGGTGCCAGGCTTGGCGGATACGGAAGGACAGGTCCTTGGCCGGGCCGCTCTGCAGTACGTACTTGGCCTCGACGTTGGTCTCGCGCTCGCTGTCGTCATTGCCGTAGGCGCCTTCGTAGGCAGTGCCGTCAGCGTGGGAGCCGTCGATATCCTTACCGCTGATGTAACGAGTCATGAAGCTCAGGCCGGGAACACCGTACTCAGTCATGTCCAGGTCGTAACGGCCTTGCCAGGATTTTTCGCCTGGGCCGTTGAAGTCGGAGTATTGAATCGAGTTGGCGAGGAAGATCGAGTCGCCGCCACCGTTGTTGTCACCGATACCGATGTAGTCGAACGGAGTATCGCCGTTGACGTCCTGGTAGGCCAGGGTGAAGGTGTGCGCGCTGATGGTGTAGGCGGCAGCCAGCGAGAAGGTGTTGTTGCTGATGTCACCCAGCTTGGCATCACCCGAATCGCGGGTGTTGTAGTAGTTGAAGTCGAAGCCCAGCGATTGGTTGTCTGCGATCGGCAGGGTGTAGTTCAGGTTGGCGTAGTACTGGTCCCAGAGATCTTCGACCTGGGCGCCGTACAGCGATGCGCTGAACTGATCGTTGAACTGGTATCTGCCGCCTACGAAGTCGGCGGAATCGGCAGTCTCGCCACCATATTGCGCCCAGATCTCGCCGTCGCGGTTGGTGGTGTCATAGTTGGTGCCAGAGTAGTAGTGACCGCCTTCCAGATCCAGGCCTTCGATTTCGCTGCTCATCAGGGCGATACCGCTGGCAGTCTGCGGCAGCAGGCGGGTGCCGCCTACGGCGAATACCGGAGCGGTGGGCTGCATGTCGCCGATTTTCAGTTCGGTCTTGGAGATACGGACCTTGAGGGCTGCCCCAGCCTTGCCGTAGTCGTCAGCCTTGTCGCCGTCGTCGTGGAGTGGCAGGTTGCCGGTCTTGCCGTAGCCGCTGCCGCCGTCAAGTTTCAAACCGAGGTAGCCGAAGGCATCGACGCCGAAGCCGACGGTGCCTTGAGTGAAACCGGAGTTGTAGTTGGCCAGGAAGCCTTGGCTCCAGTCGCGGGCGTCGGTAGCGCCACCGGTATTGCTACGGTTGAAGTAGTAGTTGCGAACCAGGAAGTTCAGGCTGCTGTCTTCGACAAAGCCCTTGGATTCAGCCTGATTGCCTACGAAGGGCTCGGCCATTGCCAGTTGCGTGGTGCCTGCAGAAACCGCCAGGGCGATGGCGCTCCACTTCATCACTTTCATTGTGATTGCTCCTTTGGTTTTGAAATTATCTGCCATCACAGTGCCGCGGTGACGGCTCATTCTTTTTGTCGGCGCTAACTTATAGCACGCGTGTTGTCTTGGCGATAGTTGCCCAATTAATCACGCGAAAACTTTACGGGGCTGTCGCAAACCTGCATGAACTATGTCGCATTCAGGTAGATTCGATGTTGCAAAAAGAGATTGCTCCCCCTGGTTTGCGGCATGTTGTTGGTTGCGTCAGCCGGCGTGGTTCGATTCTCCATTGACCACTTCCGGATTCCGTACGTCGCGCTGCCTGTGGGGCAGTGTAGCGGCCATATCCTTGCCCCCCGTCCATTGGCCAGCAAAAAACGTGCACAAATGTTCCGTTATTGCTTCGCATCTCCGGATGTGCGGCGCGATGATGCATTTCACGGGTTCCTTTGTGGTTTTGCAATAAAGGGAGAATAGCGGCGCCTCTTTCAGGGCGGTGCCGTATCGGCTGGTTTAACGATTTTTCTATGCATTTCGGTGTTCTTGTCCGAGGGATCAGTTCCGCTGGCCTGCCGTCGGAATCAGCTCGGCATGCATTGCGCACGCTCCTGGGGCCTTGTGGAGGATGCCCGCTCCGGGGAAGTGCAGTGCGCGGTCGTATTCGCTGGCGGGGCGCTCTAGTATCCTTCGCGCCCTTCGCCCCGGTGGGGCTAGTCTTATCAATGCGTTCGTCGAACAGGAGATGTGGTTATGTTCGTCCTGGATTCCCGTCTCGAGCAGGACACCGTCCCGGTGGGGGATTTTCCGTTGAGCAGTCTGCTGCTGATGAATGACTCGCAGTATCCGTGGTTCATCCTGGTGCCCCGGCGCGAGGACGTCAGCGAACTGTTCCAGCTCGATCCCGATGATCAGCAGCAGCTCTGGAGGGAGGCTACGCAACTGGCGGAAACCCTCAAGGACACTTTCAGCGCCGACAAGATGAACGTTGCCAATCTTGGAAACGTTGTCAGTCAGTTGCATGTGCATGTGATCGTGCGGCGCCGCAATGATGCAGCCTGGCCGGGGCCGGTCTGGGGGCGTCATCCGGCGGTACCTTACGGTGTCGAAGAGCTTGCCCGCCTGCGTGAGAAACTGCGCATGGTGTTGGGCGATGAGTTCCGTTTCGTGCAGGAGTGAGTGATGGAGCTGGAGGATCGGGTTGCGGACCTGGAGAGCCGGCTGGCGTTCCAGGACGATGCGTTGCAGACCATGAGCGATGTGGTCTACGAGCAGGAACGGGTGATCGAGCGTCTGCGCCTGCAGATGCAGGCGTTGATCAAGCGTCTCGAGGATCTGCAGGGGCAGGTGGGCGTCGCGGACGATGAGGCGCCGCCACCGCACTATTGAGCCCAATAAAAAGCCCGCCAATCGGCGGGCTTTTTATTGGGCGTTCAGCGGCGGTTGGGAAGGGCCGCTATCACGTCCTCGGCCTGCAGTCCCTTGTCGCGCTGGACGACGGAGAACTCCACGCGCTGGCCTTCGATCAGGATGCGGTGGCCTTCGCCGCGGATGGCGCGGAAGTGCACGAAGATGTCCTCCCCGGTGTCGCGGGAGATGAAGCCGAAACCCTTGGAGGTGTTGAACCACTTCACGGTGCCGGTTTCGCGATTTTCGTCGCTGACCGGAACCGTATCGATGGGGCGGGGTTTGTTCAGGTCGGCGGCCCATTGCAGGACGACGGCGGCGGCCAGGCTCAACAGCGGCAGCAGGATGGCCGGCTGATTGCCGATGAACGGCAGCGGGGCAAGCAGGATCAGCACTTGCAGTACGACAGCCAGGACGACCAGGGCGGTCGACAGGCTTTGCAGTGCCGCCGGCTGCTTGAGGTTGCTGCTCGGGGCGAGCAGCAGGCTGGTCAGGCCGAGCAGTGCAAGATAGATGGCATCGCTTTGTTGCAGGTAGGGCAGGGCATCGTTGCGCAAACTGGGAGCGAACGACAGCAGGAGTGCTGCGACGCCCGTCAGGAGATGGACGACTTTCAACATGGCTACGGATTCACCTTGAGCGGGTAACGAAAAAAAGCAGCCGTCCAGCGGAGCGACGCTGAAAAGTGTATGAAAGCGTGCCGGACAGCCTATGCGCGAAGCGCACGGCAGTATTTAACCGCAATCCAGTTGCCTTCTCAAATCAACCGGTTAGGCCATTCGTAGGGGGAGGGGAGCCCGCTCGGTGGTGGGCTCCCTATATAAAGAAGAGTTATTCGGCGAGCAGGCTGCGAAGCATCCAGGCAGTCTTTTCGTGAACCTGCATGCGCTGGGTGAGCAGGTCGGCGGTGGGTTCGTCGTTCACCTTGTCCAGCAGGGGGAAGAGATTGCGGGCGGTGCGGACCACGGCTTCCTGGCCTTGCACCAGTAGGCGGATCATCTCCTGGGCGTCTGGCACGCCTTCCTCTTCCTTGATCGAGGACAGGCGTGAGTAGGCGGCGTAGGTCCCCGGGGCGGGGAAGCCCAGCGCGCGAATGCGCTCGGCGATGCTGTCCACGGCCAGCGCCAGTTCGGTGTATTGCCCCTCGAACATCAGGTGCAGGGTATTGAACATCGGCCCGGTGACGTTCCAGTGGAAGTTGTGGGTCTTCAGGTAAAGGGTATAGGTGTCCGCCAGTAGGCGGGACAGGCCATCGGCGATGGCGGCGCGGTCCTGTTCGGCGATTCCGATGTTGATTTCCATGACGACCTCCTGGGGTGCGGCTTGTCTGTCGGTTCGTATAGTTGTGAGCCAGGCTAGCATCGACGTGTGGGTGGCGCTCTTGGCTTGTGTCAAGGTGATCGATAGGGTGTCTCTATCGATTTTGTGGCGACAAAGCGTGCGTCGCGCGCAGGGGCGGCGGCTGCAAGCCTTGGTTTTTTCAGGCTATAATCCCGCCTTTGCCGCGGGACGCGGGCCCGTGGCAGTGTGATCAGTCAAGGTGCCCCATGCCGATTTACGAGTACCAGTGCCAGTCCTGCGCGCATCAGCTGGAATCGCTGCAGAAGATCAGCGATGCGCCGTTGGTCGATTGTCCGGCCTGCAAGGCTCCCGAGTTGAAGAAGATGTTGTCGGCTCCGGGCTTCCGCCTGGGTGGCAGCGGTTGGTACGAGACTGACTTCAAGACCGGAGCGAAGAAGAATCTTGCCTCCGGCGATGTTCCAGCGGCCTGTCCGGCCACCGGTTGCGGTGGTGGCGGCTGCTCCGCCAGCGAATGAGCGGTTCCCTAGAATTCAAGACTTTCGAGAAGCGAAACACACCATGATGCGCAGCCACTATTGCGGCCAGTTGAACGAGAGCCTGGACGGCCAGGTAGTCACTCTTTGCGGTTGGGTACACCGTCGCCGCGACCACGGCGGGGTGATCTTCCTCGACGTGCGTGACCGTGAAGGTCTGGCCCAGGTGGTGTTCGATCCGGATCGCGTCGAGACCTTCGCCAAGGCCGACCGCGTGCGCAGCGAATACGTGGTGAAGATCACCGGCAAGGTGCGCCTGCGCCCCGAAGGCGCGCGCAATTCGAACATGGCTTCCGGCGCCATCGAAGTGCTGGGTCACGAGCTGGAGGTGCTGAACCAGGCCGAAACCCCACCGTTCCCGCTGGACGAGTACTCCGACGTGGGCGAGGAAACCCGCCTGCGCTACCGCTTCATCGACCTGCGTCGCCCGGAGATGGCCGCCAAGCTGAAGCTGCGCGCACGCATCACCAGCAGCATCCGCCGCTACCTGGACGACAACGGCTTCCTCGATGTGGAAACCCCGATCCTCGGTCGTCCGACTCCGGAAGGCGCGCGTGACTACCTGGTGCCGAGCCGCACCTACCCGGGTCACTTCTTCGCCCTGCCGCAATCGCCCCAGCTGTTCAAGCAACTGCTGATGGTCGCCGGCTTCGACCGCTACTACCAGATCGCCAAGTGCTTCCGCGACGAAGACCTGCGTGCCGACCGCCAGCCGGAATTCACCCAGATCGACATCGAGACCAGCTTCCTCGAGGAAAGCGACATCATCGAGATCACCGAGAAGATGGTGCGCCAGCTGTTCAAGGAAGTGCTCAACGTCGAGTTCGACGAGTTCCCGCACATGCCGTTCGAAGAGGCCATGCGCCGCTACGGTTCGGACAAGCCTGACCTGCGCATTCCGCTGGAACTGGTCGATGTGGCCGACCAGCTCAAGGATGTCGAGTTCAAGGTGTTCTCCGGTCCCGCCAACGATCCCAGGGGCCGCGTTGCCGCCCTGCGCGTTCCGGGTGGTGCGAGCATGCCGCGCAAGCAGATCGACGACTACACCAAGTTCGTCGGCATCTACGGCGCCAAGGGCCTGGCCTACATCAAGGTCAACGAACGCGCCAAGGGCGTGGAAGGCCTGCAGTCGCCGATCGTGAAGAACATCGCCGAGCCGAACCTGAACGTGATCCTGGATCGCGTCGGCGCGGTCGATGGCGACATCGTGTTCTTCGGTGCCGACAAGGCCAAGATCGTCTGCGACGCCCTCGGCGCGTTGCGCATCAAGGTCGGCCATGACCTCAACCTGCTCACCAAGGAGTGGGCGCCGATGTGGGTCGTGGACTTCCCGATGTTCGAAGAGAACGATGACGGCAGCCTGACTTCCCTGCACCACCCGTTCACCGCGCCCAAGTGCACCCCGGAAGAGCTCGAGGCCAATCCGGCCGACAAGCTGTCCCGCGCCTACGACATGGTGCTCAACGGCACCGAGCTGGGCGGCGGCTCCATTCGTATCCACGACAAGGCCATGCAGCAGGCGGTGTTCCGCGTGCTGGGCATCGACGATGCGGAGCAGGAAGAGAAGTTCGGCTTCCTCCTCGATGCCCTCAAGTACGGCGCACCGCCGCACGGTGGCCTGGCCTTCGGCCTGGACCGCCTGGTGATGCTGATGACCGGCGCGGCTTCGATCCGCGAAGTCATCGCCTTCCCGAAAACCCAGAGTGCCGGCGATGTCATGACCCAGGCCCCGGGCACCGTGGATGGCAAGGCGCTGCGCGAGCTGCACATCCGTCTGCGCGAGCAGCAGAAGGCCGCCGAGTAAGTCGATTCAGATGGCAAGGGTGCCCGGACTCGGGCGCTGAATGCGAAACACTAGCGATACGGAGTGAGTTATGGCTGGTCATTCCAAATGGGCCAACATCAAGCACCGCAAGGAACGTCAGGACGCCAAGAAGGGCAAGATCTTCACCAAGCTCATTCGTGAGCTGACCGTCGCTGCCAAGCAGGGCGGCGGGATCCCGGCGGACAACCCGCGTCTGCGCCTGGCCGTGGACAAGGCGCTGACCGCCAACATGACCCGCGACACCATCGACCGCGCCATCCAGCGCGGCGTGGGCTCCAGCGAAGCGGACAACATGGCCGAGCTGACCTACGAGGGTTACGCGCCCAGTGGCGTGGCGATCATCGTCGAAGCGATGACCGACAACCGCAACCGCACCGCGGCCGAAGTGCGTCATGCCTTCAGCAAGTGCGGCGGCAACCTGGGCACCGATGGTTCGGTGGCCTACATGTTCGAGCGCAAGGGCCAGATCAGCTATGCGCCGGGAGTGAACGAAGAAGCCCTGATGGACGCCGCGCTGGAAGCCGGTGCCGACGACGTGGTGGTCAACGACGATGGTTCCATCGACGTCTTCACCAGCTTCGCCGACTTCATCTCGGTCAACGAAGCGCTGACCGAAGCCGGTTTCAAGGGCGAGGAAGCGGAGGTCGCCATGATCCCGTCGACCACCGCGACCCTGGATCTGGACACCGCGCAGAAGGTCCTCAAGCTGATCGACATGCTCGAAGACCTGGACGACGTGCAGAACGTCTACTCCAATGCGGATATCCCGGACGAGGTGATGGCCCAGCTGGGCTGATCCCTCCACCGGCGCTGGTCTGAAGCCGGAAGCGGGAGCGGTCGTCAGCGGCGCCTCCCGCTTCCGGTTTTTGTTATCTGAAGTACAGGTTACCGACAAGGTGTGATCGGACGGACATGACCCTGATTCTCGGCATCGACCCAGGCTCACGGATTACCGGCTTCGGCGTGGTGCGCGACACCGGCCGCGGCTGCGAGTACGTAGCGTCGGGCTGCATCCGTACCGGCAATGGCGAACTGTTCGAGCGCCTGCAGATCGTCTTTCGTGGCGTGCGTGAGGTCATCCAGACCTACCGGCCGAGCATGATGGGCATCGAGCAGGTGTTCATGGCGCGCAACGCCGATTCGGCGTTGAAGCTGGGGCAGGCGCGGGGCGCGGCCATCGTCGCGGCGGCGGAAGAAGGCTTGCAGATCGCCGAGTACACGGCGAGCCAGGTCAAGCAGGCGATTGCCGGCACCGGTGGTGCGGACAAGCAGCAGGTGCAGATGATGGTCATGCACCTGCTCAAGCTGACGCAGAAGCCGCAGATCGACGCCTCCGACGCCCTGGCCATCGCCCTGTGCCACGCGCACACCCGGCAGAGCCTGGTGCCGCATGGGCTGGTGGGTACCCGTCGACGTGGCGGCCGGCTGCGCCTGTGACCTCGAATCTAGCAATTAAGGACGCTTACCTGTGATTGGACGCCTGCGTGGCACCCTGGCGGAAAAACAGCCGCCGCACCTGATCCTCGATGTAAACGGGGTGGGTTACGAACTCGAAGTGCCGATGACCACGCTCTACCGTCTGCCCGGTGTCGGCGAGCCGGTGACATTGCATACGCATCTGGTGGTGCGGGAAGACGCCCACCTGCTCTACGGCTTCGCCGAGAAGCGCGAGCGCGAGCTGTTCCGCGAGCTGATCCGTCTCAATGGGGTGGGGCCGAAACTTGCGCTTGCACTGATGTCGGGTCTGGAAGTCGATGAGCTGGTACGCTGCGTCCAGGCGCAGGATACTTCCACCCTGGTGAAGATTCCCGGAGTGGGGAAGAAGACTGCCGAGCGTCTGCTGGTCGAACTCAAGGATCGCTTCAAGGCCTGGGAAAATATTCCCTCGATCGCGCCTCTGGTGGTGGAACCCATGCGGGTCGCCGCAGTCTCAAGCGCCGAGTCCGATGCAGTCAGTGCCCTGATCGCGTTGGGCTTCAAGCCGCAGGAGGCGAGCCGTGCCGTGGCCGCCGTGCAGGAGGAAGGTCTGTCCAGCGAAGAACTCATCCGCCGCTCGTTGAAAGGCATGGTCTAGGTGTAAATATCGATGATCGAAGCTGATCGCCTGATTTCCTCTGCGTCTGGCCGCGACCGCGAAGAGCAGTTCGACCGTGCCATCCGCCCATCAAAGCTGGCCGATTACATCGGCCAGCCGGTGGTGCGCGAGCAGATGGAACTGTTCATCCAGGCGGCCAGGGGGCGCAACGAAGCGCTCGATCACACGCTGATCTTCGGTCCGCCGGGCCTGGGCAAGACCACGCTGGCGAACATCATCGCCCAGGAAATGGGCGTGTCGCTCAAGAGCACATCCGGCCCGGTGCTGGAGCGCCCCGGTGATCTGGCGGCGTTGCTGACCAACCTCGAACCCAACGATGTGCTGTTCGTCGACGAGATCCACCGGCTGTCGCCCATCGTCGAGGAAGTGCTGTACCCGGCGATGGAAGACTTCCAACTGGACATCATGATCGGCGAGGGGCCTGCGGCCCGTTCGATCAAGCTGGACCTGCCGCCGTTCACCCTGGTGGGTGCGACGACTCGCGCCGGGATGCTGACCAATCCGCTGCGTGATCGCTTCGGCATCGTCCAGCGTCTGGAGTTCTACGGGGTGGATGACCTGTCCATCATCGTCAGCCGTTCCGCTGGCATCCTCGGGCTGGAGATCGAGCCGGCGGGCGCCTACGAGATCGCCCGGCGGGCACGGGGAACGCCGCGGATCGCCAACCGCCTGCTGCGGCGCGTGCGGGACTTCGCCGAAGTGCGCGGCACTGGCCATATCAGCAGCGACATCGCCGACAAGGCGCTGAACCTGCTGGACGTTGACGAGCGTGGCTTCGATCATCAGGATCGCCGCCTGCTACTGACCATGATCGACAAGTTCGACGGCGGGCCGGTGGGTATCGACAACCTGGCCGCCGCGATCAGCGAAGAGCGGCACACGATCGAGGATGTGCTGGAACCGTATCTGATCCAGCAGGGCTATATCATGCGCACGCCGCGGGGACGGGTCGTCACCCGGCATGCGTATCTGCATTTCGGCCTGAACGTGCCGAAGCGGATGGGGGAGGGGACGACGTCGGATCTGTTCGTCCCTGAAGATGGTAATTAATTGCATTTGTAGACGATTGCCGATTGGCAAAGTCTCTACTTGGTTCTAGAGTATGCGCGCGCAACACGGGGGTCGGCCGTTCCAGCAGCGGTATCGGGTCTATTACGAGGACACCGATGCCGGCGGCATCGTCTACTACGTCAACTACCTCAAGTTCATGGAGCGGGCTCGTACCGAGCGGCTGCGTGATCTGGGCTTTGCCCAGTCGCAGCTGGCGGGAGAGAACCTGCTTTTCGTCGTTCATTCGGCCGAGGCGCGCTACCACGCGCCGGCCCGCCTGGATGACGAGCTGCTCGTCAGCGCCGAGGTGGAGGAGTTGAACCGCGCGAGCCTGAAGTTTCGTCAACAGGTTCGGCGGGCGTCGGATTCGACCTTGCTCTGCGAGGGGCGATTCCTGGTGGCGTGCGTGCGGGCGGATACCCTGAAGCCCCGCGCTATCCCAGATGTGTTGCGTGCGGCATTTGCCGGCAGTCCGGACACCCTTTCAGCAGGAGATTAACGTGGAACCGAACGTCGTCGACCATACTTCGATGTGGAGCTTGATCAGTAACGCCAGCATCGTGGTACAGCTGGTGATGCTGACCCTGGTGGCCGCCTCGGTCACTTCGTGGATCATGATTTTCCAGCGCAGCAACATGATGCGCTCGGCGAAGAAGGCCCTGGAAACCTTCGAGGAGCGCTTCTGGTCGGGTATCGACCTGTCCAAGCTTTATCGCCAGGCCGGCAGCAACCCGGACCCGGATTCGGGCGTCGAGCAGATCTTCCGTGCCGGCTTCAAGGAGTTTTCCCGTCTGCGCCAGCAGGCCGGCGTCGATCCGGATGCGGTGATGGAAGGTGTGTCCCGCGCCATGCGCGTCGCCATCTCCCGTGAGGAAGAGAAGCTGGAAACCAGCTTGCCGTTCCTCGCCACCGTTGGTTCCACCAGTCCGTACATCGGTCTGTTCGGCACCGTGTGGGGCATCATGAACTCCTTCCGTGGCCTGGCCACCGTGCAGCAGGCCACCCTCGCCACCGTGGCGCCGGGCATCGCCGAAGCGCTGATCGCCACCGCCATCGGCCTGTTCGCCGCGATCCCCGCGGTCATCGCCTACAACCGCTTCGCCGCACGCTCGGAAACCCTGATCGGCCGTTACTACACCTTCGCCGACGAGTTCCAGGCCATCCTGCACCGCAAAGTGCACACCAGCGACGATTGAAGACGACGTAAGAGGTAAGCCGATATGGCAAGGGTTCGTCACAAGCGCAAGCCGGTCGCCGAAATGAACGTGGTGCCCTACATCGACGTGATGTTGGTGCTGCTGGTGATTTTCATGGTGACCGCGCCGATGCTCAACCAGGGGGTCAAGGTCGACCTGCCCAAGGTTTCCAGTGAGGCGCTGCCGCAGGACAACGATTCGCGCGTCCTCACCATCTCCATCAAGGCCGACAAGACCTACTACTGGAACATGGGTTCCGAGGTCGATCCGGACCAGGGCAAGGGCAGCCAGACTGCCGTGGACCTCGATCAACTGGTCAACGCTGCTTCCGGCATCATGGCCGAGAACAGCCGCCAGGGTAAGAAGGTCCAGGTCTTCGTCCGGGGTGACAAGGCCGTCGACTACGGTTCGGTCATGGCCGTCATGGGCGGCCTGCAGAAAGCCGGTGTCGGCAACGTCGGTCTGATCACCGAGGCGCCGGGGACTTGATGCACCAGCTCGAGCGCTCTCCTTCGGAAAGCTACTTCTGGCCGGTCGTACTGGCCGTAGCTCTGCACGCCCTGATCTTCGCCATGCTCTTCGTCAGCTGGGCCATGACGCCTGAACTGCCGCCTTCGCGGCCGGTCGTCCAAGCCACCCTGTACCAGCTGAAATCCAAGAGCCAGGCGACCCAGCAGACCAACCAGAAGATTGCCGGCGAAGCCAAGAAAACGTCGTCGCGGCAATACGAGCAGGAGCAGCTCGAGCAGAAGAAAGCCGAGCAGCAGGCCATCGCTGCTGCCAAGGCCGAGGAACAAAAGAAGGCCGATGCGGCTCAAAAGGCGGCCGAAGCCAAGAAAGAGGCTGATGCCAAGAAGGCCGCCGATGCCGCCGCGGCCAAGAAAGAGGCCGAGGCGAAGGCTGCCCAGCAGAAGCAGCAGGCAGACATCGCCAAGAAGAAGGCCGAGGAAGAGGCCAAGAAGCAAGCCGCCGATGAGGCCAAGAAGAAGGCGGCCGAAGAGGCCAAGAAGAAGGCTGCCGCGGACGCGAAGAAGAAAGCGGCTGCCGATGAGGCCAAGAAGAAGGCTGCGGTGGAGGCTGCCAAGAAGAAGGCGGCTGCGGCCGCGGCCCGCAAGGCGCAGGAAGACAAGAAGGCTCAGGCACTGGCCGAGCTGCTGTCGGACGATACTCAGCGACAACAGGCTTTGGCTGACGAGCGAGGCAACGAAGTAGCTGGTAGCCTCGACGACCTGATCGTCAAGCTGGTGAGCGAGCAGTGGAACCGCCCGCCATCGGCGCGTAACGGAATGAGCGTAGAGGTGCTGATCCAGATGTTGCCGGACGGTACCATCACCAACGCCAGCGTGACCCGCTCGAGCGGCGACAAGCCGTTCGATGCTTCCGCGGTGGCAGCGGTGCGTAACGTCGGCCGGGTTCCCGAGATGCAACAACTGGATCGTGCGACCTTTGACCAGCTCTACCGTCAGCGCCGCATCGTCTTCAAACCGGAGGATTTAAGTCTGTGAGTACCCTGATTCGCTTCGCGCTGTTCGCCCTGGCCCTGGTGGCCGGCGTGGCGCAGGCCGCCGACCCGCTGGTGATTTCCAGCGGTCGCGACTCGGCCGTCCCGATTGCCGTGGTTCCGTTCGGCTGGCAGGGCGGCAACGTGTTACCCGAGGACATGTCGAACATCATCGGCAACGACCTGCGCAACTCCGGTTACTTCGAGCCGATCCCGCGGCAGAACATGATCAGCCAGCCGGCCCAGGCCAGCGAAGTGATCTATCGCGACTGGCAGGCGCTCGGCGCCCAGTACGTGCTGATCGGCAACATCGTGCCGGCCGGTGGTCGTCTGCAGATCCAGTACGGCCTGTTCAACGTGGCGACCCAGCAGCAGGTCATGACCGGCAGCGTGGGCGGCACCACCGAGCAACTGCGCGACATGTCGCACTATATTGCCGACCAGTCGTTCGAGAAGCTCACCGGCATTAAGGGCGCGTTTTCCACCAAGCTGCTCTACGTCACCGCCGAGCGCTTCTCCGTGGACAACACCCGTTACACCCTGCAACGCTCCGACTATGACGGCGCTCGCCCGGTGACCCTGCTGCAGTCCCGCGAGCCGATCCTGTCGCCGCGTTTCTCGCCCGATGGCCGCCGCATCGCCTATGTTTCCTTCGAGCAGAAGCGTCCGCGCATCTTCATGCAGTACGTCGACACCGGTCGCCGCGAGCAGATCTCCAACTTCGAGGGTCTCAACGGCGCCCCGGCCTTCTCGCCGGATGGCAACCGCCTGGCTTTCGTGCTGTCGCGTGACGGCAACCCGGAGATCTATGTGATGGACCTGGGCAGCCGCCAGCTGCGTCGCCTGACCAACAACCAGGCGATCGACACCGAGCCATTCTGGGGCGCCGATGGTTCGACCCTGTACTTCACTTCGGATCGTGGCGGCAAGCCGCAGATCTACAAGATGAACGTCAACTCGGGCGCCACCGACCGCGTAACTTTCATTGGCAACTACAACGCCAACCCGAAACTTTCCGCAGATGAGAAAACCCTGGTAATGGTTCACCGTCAGGACGGTTTCACCAACTTCCAGATCGCGGCCCAGGACCTTCAGCGCGGCAATCTGCGCGTGCTTTCGAATACCACGCTGGACGACTCGCCCACTGTTGCGCCCAATGGCACGATGCTAATATACGCCACCCGCCAGCAGGACCGGGGCGTGCTGATGCTCGTAAGCATCAACGGACGTGTTCGGTTACCTATACCTACCGCTCAAGGCGACGTGCGCGAACCATCCTGGTCCCCTTACCTGAACTGACGGTTGCCAACTGTTTCAAACTTATACACTGGGGTTCATTAGGAGTTACATGATGGAAATGCTGAAATTCGGCAAATTTGCCGCGCTTGCTCTGGCCATGGCCGTTGCCGTTGGCTGTTCCTCCAAGGGCGGTGACGCTTCCGGCGAAGGCGCCAATGACGGCCTTGACCCGAACGCTGGCTACGGCGCAAACAGCGGTGCCGTTGACGGCTCCCTGAGCGACGAAGCCGCTCTGCGCGCTATCACCACCTTCTACTTCGAGTACGACAGCTCCGACCTGAAGCCGGAAGCCATGCGTGCCCTGGACGTACACGCCAAGGACCTGAAAGGTTCCGGCCAGCGCGTAGTCCTGGAAGGTCACACTGACGAGCGCGGTACCCGCGAGTACAACATGGCTCTGGGCGAGCGTCGTGCCAAGGCCGTCCAGCGCTACCTGGTACTGCAGGGCGTTTCCCCGGCTCAGCTGGAGCTGGTTTCCTATGGGAAAGAGCGTCCGGTTGCCACTGGCCACGACGAGCAGTCCTGGGCCCAGAACCGTCGCGTTGAGCTGAAGAAGTAAGACGTGATGCCGATGCGCCTGCGTTTTCTGACCTTGATCGCATGCGGCCTGCCCCTGATGGCGGCGGCCGCGGTTCCGGTACAGGACGGCAATGGTGGCGGTTACGCCAACACGCCGCCCTCGGGTTATGGCACCGCAGGCGCTGAGGGCGCCTATGCCGGAGGCGGGATGACGACTCAGCCCGTCTCCGGACAGGCTCAGCTGTTCATGCAGCTGCAGCAGATGCAGGACGAAATGTCCCGTCTGCGCGGCATGCTCGAAGAGCAGCAGAACCAGATCCAACAGATGAAGCAGGAAAACCTGGAACGCTACCAGGATCTCGACGGCCGTATCTCGGGTGGTGCGGGTGCCGGTGCTGCTCAACAGAACTCCCCCGCTGCCGGCGCCAGTGCCGGAGCTGCCGCAGGTGCCGGCGCAGCCGCCGCACAGCAACCCGCCGCCAGTAGCGAGCCGGGTGATCCGGCAAAAGAAAAGCTCTACTACGATGCCGCCTTCGACCTGATCAAGGCCAAGGACTTCGACAAGGCCAGCCAGGCCTTTGGCGCCTTCCTGCGCAAGTACCCCAACAGCCAGTATGCCGGTAACGCGCAGTACTGGCTTGGCGAGGTGAACCTCGCCAAGGGTGACCTGCAGAGCGCCGGCCAGGCCTTTGCCCGCGTCAGCCAGGCCTATCCGAGCAGCGCCAAGGTGCCGGACTCGCTGTACAAGCTGGCCGACGTCGAGCGTCGCCTGGGCAATACCGACAAGGCACGTGGCATCCTGCAGCAGGTTATCTCCCAGTATCCGGGTAGTTCCGCAGCGCAACTGTCCCAGCGTGACCTGAAGAACCTCAAGTAAGGCTCGCTCCCTCAGTCCGAAAACCCGCGCTCGTCGCGGGTTTTTTCGTTAGAATCCCCGCCCTTCGGGACGTGTCAGTGGCTTCAGCTCGGCTGATGTCTGCGGCCCCCGTGTATGCCGAGTGCGCCGTGTCGCACTCCTGACTCCAACGCAACGGAGGCGGATGGCCTGTATCGCCGTCACGCCCGTGGCTGATATGCAACAGACCCTGCGAATCACCGAGATTTTCTACTCGTTGCAGGGGGAAACGCGCACCGCCGGCTTGCCGACGGTGTTCGTGCGGCTGACCGGCTGTCCCCTGCGCTGCCAGTACTGCGATACCGCCTATGCCTTCAGTGGTGGCGAAATCCAGTCCCTCGACGCCGTCCTCGAGCGCGTCGCCGCTTACAAGCCACGCTATGTCTGTGTCACCGGTGGCGAGCCGCTGGCCCAGCCCAACTGCATCCCGCTGCTGCGGCGTCTCTGCGATGCCGGCTACGACGTGTCGCTGGAAACCAGTGGTGCGTTGGACATCTCCGCCACCGACCGCCGCGTCAGCCGTGTGCTGGACCTGAAGACGCCGGGCTCCGGCGAAGCGTCGCGCAATCGCTACGAGAACATCGGAGAGCTGACGCCCAACGATCAGGTGAAGTTCGTCATCTGCTCGCGCGGGGACTACGACTGGGCAGTTTCCAAACTCATCGAATACCGCCTGGAGCAGCGTGCCGGCGAGGTGCTGTTCTCGCCCAGTCATCGCCAGGTGGACGCCCGTGCGCTGGCCGACTGGATTGTCAGTGACAACCTGCCGGTACGCCTGCAACTGCAACTGCACAAGATTCTCTGGAATGACGAGCCGGGCCACTGAGCACGGAGGAGACCCTGTTTATGTCCAATCAGAAAGTCATGAATGACAAGAAGGCCGTGATCCTGCTCTCTGGCGGCCTGGACTCCGCGACCGTGGTCGCCCTGGCCAGGGCCGAGGGCTATGACTGCTACACCATGAGCTTCGACTACGGCCAGCGCCACCGTGCCGAGTTGCAGGCGGCCGAGCGTGTGGCGAGCCAATTGGGTGTCATCGAACACAAGGTGATCGGCCTGGACCTGAACGGCATCGGTGGCTCGGCCCTGACCGACAGCAGCATCGATGTGCCCGAAGCGCCGAGCGAGGGCATTCCGGTGACCTATGTGCCGGCGCGCAATACCGTGTTCCTTTCCCTCGCTCTCGGCTGGGCCGAGGTGTTGGGCGCGCGGGACATCTTCATTGGCGTGAATGCGGTGGACTACTCTGGCTACCCGGATTGCCGTCCGGAGTTCGTCGAGGCCTTCGAGCGCATGGCCAACCTGGCTACCAAGGCCGGTGTGGAAGGTGAGGGCTTCCGCATTCAGGCGCCGCTGCAGTTCCTCTCCAAGGCGCAGATCGTCCAGGCCGGCATTGCCCAGGGCGTGGACTACAGCCTTACGGTTTCCTGCTATCAGGCGGACGATGACGGGCGCGCGTGCGGCAAGTGCGACAGTTGCAGGCTGCGTGCTGACGGCTTTCGCGCAGCCGGGATTGAAGACCCGACGCGATATTTCTGAAAAAAGTTTTTAAGGGGTGTTGTTTTTGCGTTAGAAATCAGTATTATACGCACCACGTCGGGTCGTTAGCTCAGTCGGTAGAGCAGTTGGCTTTTAACCAATTGGTCGTAGGTTCGAATCCTACACGACCCACCAACAAATCCTGCGAAAGCCCCGTGATCGAAAGGTCACGGGGTTTTTGCTATGCGCCGGGAAAAGTCCGTCGTGCGGCAGCCGACAGCGCGTCGCCAGAAGGACGGTGGTGATAAAATCGTCGGCATAATCAGAACCGCGCCTGTAGAGGTTTCCACACGATGTCCCAGATTTCCGAACGCCTGTTGGTTCAGGCTCACCTGGCTGCCAAGCAGCCGCGGGTGCTGAGTGCACAGGAAGAGGCCGATTACCGCGCGGCCATCGCTGCCGAGCTCAAGGCGCAGAACGCCGTGCTGGTCGCGCATTACTACTGTGACCCGGTGATCCAGGCGCTGGCCGAGGAAACCGGCGGTTGCGTTTCCGATTCGCTGGAAATGGCCCGCTTCGGCAACCAGCACCCGGCACAGACCGTGGTGGTTGCCGGCGTTCGCTTCATGGGCGAGACCGCCAAGATCCTCAACCCGGAAAAGCGCGTGCTGATGCCGACCCTGGAGGCAACCTGTTCGCTGGATCTCGGCTGTCCGGTGGATGAGTTCTCGGCGTTCTGCGACCAGCACCCGGAGCGCACCGTGGTGGTCTACGCGAACACCTCGGCGGCGGTGAAAGCGCGGGCGGACTGGGTGGTGACCTCCAGTTGCGCGGTGGAGATCGTCGAGCACCTGATGGATAACGGCGAGCCGATCCTCTGGGCGCCGGACCAGCATCTGGGTCGCTACATCCAGCGCGAGACCGGTGCCGACATGCTGCTCTGGGATGGCGCCTGCATTGTCCACGAGGAATTCAAGGCCAAGCAGCTGGAGGACCTCAAGGCGGTCTACCCGGACGCGGCGATCCTGGTGCACCCGGAGTCGCCCGAGGCGGTGGTCGAGCTGGCCGATGCGGTGGGCTCCACCAGCCAACTGATCAAGGCCGCGCAGACGATGCCGAACAAGCGCTTCATCGTCGCTACCGACCGCGGCATCTTCTACAAGATGCAGCAGCTGTGCCCGGACAAGGAGTTCATCGAAGCGCCCACCGCCGGCAATGGCGCGGCCTGCCGCAGCTGCGCGCACTGCCCGTGGATGGCGATGAACACCCTGGAGCGCACCTTGACGTGCCTGAAGGAGGGGAGTGGCGAGATCTTCGTCGATCCGGCGCTGATTCCCAAGGCCATCAAGCCGCTCAAGCGCATGCTCGACTTCACCCAGGCCGCCAGGCTGAGGGTGGCGGGCAACGCCTGATCTATTGCCCTACAGCGAAAAAGGCCCGGCATAACGCCGGGCCTTTCCGTTTCTACCAAGGTGATTTTCGTAGGAGCGAGCTTGCTCACGAAGCTGAACGGCTCCCGTGCTGCCCGCTGAGCCGTTCGCGAGCAAGCTCGCTCCTGCGGGTTCAGCGGCCCATCATCTCCTTCAGCAGACGTTCCTGTTCGCGGAACTCCTGCTGGCGCGCATCCAGGCGCGCGGCCAGGGTGAAGTTGCCGCCGGCACGCCGCTTGGCGAAGTCCAGTTGCTCGATGGCCTGCTTGTAGTCGCCGGTGAGGGCGTAGAACTCGGCGCGTGCCTGGTACACGCCGATGGCGTTGCCGCTGAGGGTGCAGGCGTCGGCCAGGCGACTCCAGACGTCCGGGTCCAGCGGCCGCTTCTGGGACAGCTTGAACAGGGTCTTCTCGGCATCGGCGGCGCGGTTGCTCTTCAGCATCAGATCGGCCTGGGCCTGGATCAGCGGATAGCTCTGCGGGAACTGGCTGAGCAGGCGCTGCACCCGCGCCTGGGCATCGGGGAGCTTGTTGGCGGTGATGTCCAGATCGACCAGGGCCAGGTTGTAGCTGATGTCGTTGGGCGCCTTGGCCAGTAGTTGCTGGAGGCCGCCGCGGGCCTCGTTCAACTGGCCGATGCGGATCTGCGAGAGCGCCAGGCCGTAGCGGGCTGCATCGTTCTTCGGGTCGTCGTCCAGCACCGCGCGGAAACGCTTGCCGGCCATGCCGGGGGTTTCCTCGAACATCAGCTGGACGCGGGCGCGCATCAGCTCGTAGCGCAGAGTGTCTTCCTTGCCGCCCTTGGGGAACTGCTCGGCGCGGTTGCGGGTGTCGGCGATACGCGATTCGGTCACCGGGTGGGTCAGCAGGAACTCCGGCGGCTTGCCCTCGTAGCGGTACTGGCGAGCGAGGCGCTCGAACATGTTGGGCATGGAGCGCGGGTCGTAGCCGGCGCGAACCATAGTGGTGACGCCAACGCGGTCGGCTTCCTGTTCGTTCTGCCGGGAGAAGCGCAGTTGGTTCTGGATGGCTGCCGCCTGGGTCGAGGCGATGGCGGCGATGCCGGCATCGCCGGCACCGGCTGCGGCGGCGACGATACCAGCCAGCATGGCGGCCATCACCGGAATCTGCATGCGTTGCTGCGCTTCGATGCCGCGGGCGAAGTGGCGTTGGCTCAGGTGGCCGAGTTCGTGCGCCAGTACGGCGATGTATTCGCCTTCGCTCTGGGCGTAGAGGAACAGGCCGCCGTTGACGCCCACCACGCCTCCGGGAGCGGCGAAGGCGTTGATCTGCTTGTCGCGGATCAGGATGAACGCCAGGCGATGGTCCTGCAGCTCGCTGGACTCGGCCAGGCGGTAGACGGTGGACTCGACGTAATCCTTCAGTTGCGGGTCGTTGAGCGAATCGACCTGGCTGCGCAGCATGCTCAACCAGGCGCGGCCGAGCTGGAACTCCTGTTCCGGGGATACGATGGACGAGCTGGCGTCGCCCAGGGATGGCAGGTCGTCCGACATCGCGGGCGCCGCGAGGGCGCAGGCGATGGTGAGCAAGGCTGGGCGCAGTACTTTCATGTACAAGAAGCTCGTTCCGAGAAAGGCTCTACTTTAGCTGTACGTTATTGCCAATGCCTAGGTCGCACGGCGCGACTGCGGTGCAAATCGCAGTCGGTATTTCCGGGCTGCCTGGGTTTCGAGCCGCGAAGCTGATGGTGTCGTTCGGGCGGCGGGTGTCGCGGAGCCTGGTTACTTTTCCAATGCTTTCGGTATTCTTGAGAGCCCTTCCCGGAGTTCGTTTCGATGTCTGATTCCACGCCGCTCATCCCCGCCTGTGACGCGGAGCTGGATGCCAGCGGTCTTAATTGTCCGCTTCCCCTGCTCAAAGCCAAGCTCGAGCTGAACCGTCTGCCCAGCGGCGCGGTGCTCAAGGTGATCGCCACCGATGCCGGGTCGCAGCGGGATTTCCGCGCCTTCGCCGAGCTTGCCGGTCACTCGCTGCTGCATGAAGAGGTCGAAGCCGGCGTCTATCGCTACTGGCTGCGCAAGAAGTAGCCCTCATGTCCGGGTAACCGGGACGTTACCCCCTTCGTTTTGCAGGTCTGTTCATGCTCAAGGTTTTGCAGGACTGGATGCAGCGCTATTTCTCCGACGAGGAGGCGATAGTGCTGGCGGTCATTCTGGTGCTGGGTTTCAGCGTCATCCTGGCGTTCGGCGGCATGCTCGCGCCGGTGCTGGCCGCAATGGTGATCGCCTTCCTGATCCAGGGCATGGTGGGCGTTCTGGAGCGCCTGCGCCTGCCGCACCTGTTCGCGGTCTGGCTGGTCTATTCGCTCTTCCTTGGCCTGCTCGCGGTGTTCCTGCTGGTGCTGGTGCCGCTGGTCTGGAAGCAGCTGTTCACGCTGCTCAATGAATTGCCGCGGATGCTCGGCGACTGGCAGGCCACGCTGCTGATGCTGCCCGAGCGCTACCCGGACATGGTTACCGAGGAGCAGGTCCTGCACACCGTCGAGGCGGCGCGCAGCGAGCTGGGCCAGCTGGGCCAATGGGCGCTGACGTTCTCGCTGTCCGGGCTGCCGGTGCTGGTCAATATCATGATCTACCTGGTGCTGGTGCCGATCCTGGTGTTCTTCTTCCTCAAGGACCGCCGCCGCTTCTACCACTGGTTCCGCCGCTACCTGCCGCGCGAGCGGGGGCTGATGAAGCAGGTGTGGAACGAGATGAACCAGCAGATCGCCAACTACATCCGTGGCAAGGTCGTCGAGATCTTCATCACCGGCGTGACAACCTACATCGCCTTTGCGGTGCTGGGGCTGAACTATGCCGCGCTGCTCGCCTTGCTGGTCGGCCTGTCGGTGGTGGTGCCTTATATCGGCGCGGTAGTGGTGACGGTGCCGGTGGCGCTGATCGCGCTGTTCCAGTGGGGCTGGAGCGACCAGTTCATCTACCTGATGGCCGCCCATGCGATCATCCAGGCGCTGGATGGCAACGTACTGGTGCCGCTGCTGTTCTCCGAAGCGGTCAACCTGCACCCGGTGGCGATCATCTGCGCCGTGCTGCTGTTCGGTGGCCTGTGGGGCTTCTGGGGCGTGTTCTTCGCCATTCCGCTGGCGACCCTGGTGAAAGCCGTGCTGGATGCCTGGCCCCGGCAGCCGGAGCCGGAACGGCAAGTCAGTCCGCTGATGTGATGGAGCGAAAAAGCCCGGCACAGGCCGGGCTTTTTCATATGGCTCGGTAACTCAGCCCTTGTTCAGCGCCTGGGCGGCGGCGAGCACGGCATCGACGTGGCCCGGCACCTTCACGCCTCGCCATTCCTGGCGCAGCACGCCCTTGGCGTCGATCAGGAAGGTGCTGCGGTCCACCCCCATGTATTCCTTGCCGTAGAGCTTCTTCAGCTTGATCACGTCGAACAGCTGACAGACGGCTTCATCCTTGTCGCTGATCAGCTCGAAGGGGAAGCACTGCTTGGCCTTGAAGTTCTCATGGGACTTGATGCCATCGCGGGACACCCCGAAAACGACGGTGTTGGCCGCGGCGAAGTCCTCGATCTTGTCGCGGAAGCCCTGGCCTTCGGTGGTGCAGCCGGGTGTGCTGTCCTTGGGATAGAAGTACAGCACGACCTGCTTGCCCTTGAGTTCCGACAGACGGAAGGCGACACCGCTGGTGGCCGAGGCCTGGAAGTCGGCGACGGCTTTGTTCAGTTCAACGGCCATGAGGCTCTCTCCTTAGGGATGCTGCGGGCGCCAGGGCTCGATCAGCGCGTCCAGGTTTAGGGCGTCGGCGAAGTCCAGGAACTGGTCGCGCAGCCAACTGATCTGGGTGCCGGCCGGCAGGGTCACGGTGATGGTGGCGTTGAGCATGCTGGTGTTGGTGTGCGGCGCCTGGTAGGTGTCGCAGGTGAGGTTCTCCAGCTCGATGTGGTGATCGATGAAGAACTGGCACAGCTCGTTGAGGATGTCCGGACGATAGACCGCGCTGACGTAGGCCACGTAAGGCAGCGCCTGGGCGCGGGTGACGTGGGCGTTGCTGCGGGTGACGCTGAGGGTGAAGCCGTGGCGTTTGGCCAGGGGCGGCAGGCCGCCCTCCAGACGAGCCAGGGCATCCCAGCTGCCGGAGACCTGCAGGATCAGCGCGCTGAACTCGCCGTGGCGGGTCAGGCGGCTGCTGACCACCGAGCAACGGTTGTCGACGCAGGTGCGGCACAGCACGCTGGTCAACTCCATCGGGTTCGGACCAAGAGCACTGATCAGAAGGAATTGTTCACGAGGGTGGGAGGTGGACATGCAGCTTTCCTGGGAGTGGCGGCCAAGCGGGCCGCATCGACAAAGGGGGAAGGGTAGCGAAAAGCGCCGATGAGGGGAATGTCTGTGCGTTCGCGGACGCTGCTGTCACCTTGTGCGTGGCCGGTGGCGACAGTACCATTACGGCTTTCTTTTTCCGGCAGGAGCGGTTGCATGATTGCGGGCAGTATGGTGGCGCTGGTCACCCCCTTCGATGCTCAGGGTCGACTGGACTGGGACAGCCTCGCGAAGCTGGTGGACTTCCACCTGCAGGAAGGCACCAACGCCATCGTCGCGGTCGGCACCACGGGTGAATCGGCCACTCTGGACGTGAGCGAACACCTGGAAGTGATCCGTCGCGTGGTCGACCAGGTCAACGGCCGCATCCCGGTCATCGCCGGCACCGGTGCCAACTCCACCCGCGAGGCTGTCGAGCTGACCGAAGCCGCGAAGACCGGCGGTGCCGACGCTTGCCTGCTGGTGACCCCGTACTACAACAAGCCGACCCAGGAAGGCCTGTACCAGCACTTCCGCCACATCGCCGAAGCCGTGGCCATCCCGCAGATTCTCTACAACGTGCCCGGCCGTACCTCCTGCGACATGCTGCCGGAGACCGTCGAGCGCCTGTCCAAGGTGGCGAACATCATCGGCATCAAGGAAGCCACCGGCGACCTGCAGCGCGGCAAGGAAGTGCTGGACCGCGTCGGCAAGGACTTCCTGGTCTATTCCGGCGACGACGCCACCGCTGTCGAGCTGATGCTGATGGGCGGCAAGGGCAACATTTCTGTGACCGCCAACGTCGCCCCGCGCGCCATGAGCAACCTGTGCGCCGCCGCCATGCGTGGCGATGCCGGCGAAGCCCGCGCCATCAACGACCGCCTGATGCCGCTGCACAAGGCCCTGTTCATCGAATCCAACCCGATTCCGGTGAAGTTCGCCCTGCACGAAATGGGGTTGATCCCCGAAGGTATCCGCCTGCCCCTGACCTGGCTCAGCCCGCGTTGCCACGAACCGCTGCGTCAGGCCATGCGCCAGACCGGCGTGCTGGCTTAAGGAGCTCTCTCGCATGAAGCGACTGGCAGGACTGACTGCGCTCGCCCTGGTCATCGGCAACACCTCCGGCTGCGGCTGGCTGTGGGGGCCGGATGGCTATTTCCGTGACCGTGGCGACGACTACCTCAATGCCCGCGAAACGGCGCCGATGAAGGTGCCCGAAGGCCTGCAGAGCAAGCCTCTCGACCCACTGCTGCCGGTGCCCCTGAACGTCGCCGACACCCATGCGAAAGAGGGCGAGTTCGAAGTGCCGCGCCCGCAGCCGCTGGCCAGTTCCGGCGAAGTCAGCGACTTCAGCCTGCAGAAGAGCGGCGATTCGCGCTGGCTGATCGCCCAGCGTCCGCCGGCCGAAGTGTGGCCGGTGGCCCATCAGTTCTTCCAGGACAACGGCTTCTCCATTGCCGACGAACGCCCGCAGACCGGGGAGTTCAGCACCAACTGGCAGCCGCTCTCGCAGCTCTCCGCGCCCCTGGCGCGCCGCCTGAGTAGCCGCGTCTCCGGCGTCGAGCCCGACAGCGAAGCGCGCGTGCGCGTGCGCATCGAGCCGGGCGTGGAAACCAACACCAGCGAAGTCTACGTGCTGAGCGAAACCCGCCCTGCCGGCAGCACTGCCAGCGCCGACTGGCCGTCCAAACCGGTCGTGCCGAGCCTCGACGCCGCGCTGCTCGATGAAATGCTGGCCAACATGGCCACCAGCGCCGAGAAGGGCGGCTCCGTCTCCCTGCTCGCCGCGCACTCGGCCTACGACACGCCCGGCACCGCCGAGCTGAGCAAGGACGGTAGCGGCAACCCGGTGCTCACCGTGGATTCCGACTTCGATCGCACCTGGGTCAGCGTTGGCCGCGCACTGGATCGCGCCGACATCCGCGTCGACGACCTCAACCGCAGCCTGGGCGTGTACTACGTCAACATCGCAGAAGGCGCGAAGAAGAAGGACGAAGACAAGCCAGGCTTCTTCAGCCGCCTGTTCGGCGGTGGCGAGAAGACCAAGGAAGAGGAAGACGCCAAGGCGCAGCGCTACCAGGTTCGCCTGACCAGCGTGAACAACACGGTGCAGATCACCGTCGACAAAGACATCAACACCTCCGCGCCGGCTGATGTCGCGCAGGGCGTGCTGGAAAAACTCCAGGAGAGTATGCGCAGTGCACTTCGCGGTCCTGGGGAGCGGAAGCCGGGGCAATTCGGCCTTGGTGAGCAGTTCTGACACCCGGATACTGATCGATTGCGGCTTCCCGCTGCGTGAAACCATCCGCCGTCTGGCGCGCCTGGGCGTAGAGCCCGGGCAACTGGACGCGGTACTGGTCACGCACGAGCACTCCGATCACATCAACGGCGTCGAACTGCTGGCCCGGCACCATCGAATACCCGTGTACCTCAGCGCCGGCACCCTGCAGGGAATGCGCAAGCCGGTGACACCGGCGGGGCTGCTCAGATGCGGCGACCGCCTGGTACTGAAAGACCTGGAAGTCACTGCGGTGAGCGTCTCCCACGATGCGCGGGAGCCCCTGCAGTACGTGTTTTCCGATGGCCGGAAGCGCTTTGGCCAGCTCACCGATCTGGGGGCCGCCACGGCGCAGGTGCTGGAGTGCTATCGTGGCCTCGATGCCTTGGTTATCGAGGCGAATCACGATACCGACATGCTGGCCCGCGGTCCGTATCCCTACCCACTCAAGGTCCGTGTAGGCGGCCAGTGGGGGCATTTGAACAACCGGCAGGCCGCCGAACTGGTGGCCCAACTGGGCTGGGAAAGCCTGCAGCACCTGGTGCTGGCGCATCTCAGCGAAAAGAACAACTCGCCGCAGCTGGCCCGGCAAAGCTTCGTCGACACCCTAGGGTGCGACCCGGACTGGCTGCAGGTAGCCGATCAGCATTCTGGACTCGACTGGCGCACCATCGCCTGAGCCCACCCCTTAAGCAAGCGGAGCCCATCATGGAAAAACGCGAAGAACTCTATCGCGGCAAGGCCAAGTCGGTTTACACCACCGATGACGCCGACCGCCTCGTCCTGCTGTTCCGCAACGACACCTCGGCGTTCGACGGCAAGCGCATCGAACAGCTCGATCGCAAAGGCATGGTGAACAACAAGTTCAACGCCTTCATCATGCAGAAGCTCGAAGCCGCCGGCATCCCGACCCAGTTCGACGCCCTGCTGTCGGACAACGAAGTGCTGGTCAAGAAGCTCGCCATGATCCCGGTCGAGTGCGTCGTGCGCAACTACGCCGCCGGCAGCCTGGTGCGCCGCCTGGGCGTGGAGGAGGGCCTGCAGCTCACTCCGCCGACCTTCGAACTGTTCCTGAAGAACGACGCCCTGGGCGACCCGTTCATCAACGAATCCCACGTCCAGGCCTTCGGCTGGGCGACCCTGGAGCAACTGGCCGAAATGAAGGCCTACTCCTTCAAGGTCAACGAAGTGCTGAACAAGCTGTTCGACGACGCCGGTCTGCTGCTGGTGGACTTCAAGCTCGAGTTCGGCCTGTTCCACGGCAAGATCGTCCTGGGCGACGAGTTCAGCCCGGACGGTTGCCGCCTGTGGGACAAGGAAACCCGCAAGAAGATGGACAAGGACCGCTTCCGCCAGGGGCTGGGCGATGTCATCGAGGCCTACGAAGAAGTGGCCCGCCGCCTCGGCGTCCCGCTCTGATCCGCCGAGCGCACGCAAGCGCCTGATACCACGCAAAAAAATCCGAAAACAAAGCTTCGCGTTCGGACTTCAAGCTGGTATCATGCGCGCCGCACGGAGAGATGCCGGAGTGGTCGAACGGGACGGATTCGAAATCCGTTGAGTCAGCAATGGCTCCTAGGGTTCAAATCCCTATCTCTCCGCCATTCAAAAGAAAGCCCCGCAAATCAATGGTTTGCGGGGTTTTTTCTTTTTCAGTTGTACTACTCAGTTGTACTACTCAGTTGTACTACTCAGTTGTACTACTCAATCCCTCCAGATTCGGTGGGGTTTCTCCAAGGTAGAGACGATTAAGCAGTACGCCGCAGGCTCGCAGCGAATTCTGAAGCTCCACCGTTCCCTCAAGCGCCTCTCGAACCCAGCAGGCCGGGTAGTCTTTCTCCTTGTGCCTAAAGCCCTCGACCTTGCCGCCCCTGTTGTCGTCTATGAATGAAATTGACGGATTGTGAACGATCAGTCGATGGTGCTTGACCATGTTCATGAAGGCGTGTGTGTATCCAAACCATTCTGACGCGAGGGCTTCATTCAAACGATCTTTAAGCTCTCCAGTCGGAAGGGCGTCTTTGACGTTGTGGATGTAGAAAATGCCTGTTAGCGGCACGGGCACCACAAGACCATTCAGCAGTTGTCCAAAGCTGTCGTACGAATTGCGAGTAATTGCTATGCAGGCGATCAGGTTGGCCTCGCTGATTAAGCCAGCTTCATGGATAACACCGTCATCGTCATCAAATCCAAATATTCGCTCGGAAAATTTTATTCCGTGAGGATCGTTTTCAGCGTTGAATGCGGTGAAGGCATCGCGAGCGAGGCGCTTGTGGTAAGTGAAAATTTCGCTTGAGCGGCCAAGGGAGTTGATGATCTGAACAAGTCTTTTGCTTGTCTCGGGCTGGCGAATCCTAATCTGTGCCCTCAACGCTCCCAGATTCCATGCGTCAGTCATATTCGCTTCCTTTTGCGTGGTAGTGATTCAGTTTAGGCTGAGTTGCTGCCCGGTAAGCGATCTCTAGATCGGTCCCTGCGTTTCGAATATCTTGGCTCTTCCGCAGGCGCGAATACTGGTGCCCCAGCTAATGCTGACGTTTACCGGGGGCGCGTAATCTTCGTCCTGCTGGTCGTGGTATTCCTGTATTTCTATCTGCGATGAACTCGGCTGGCTGTTTTCTGGGCTGATCTACATCCGAGGCGCTTAGCCATGTGCGACCAGGGCCAACCTGAAGCTGAATGATTCGAAAATAACTCTGTACGCTACCAGAGAGACCCTACAAGGGCAGTTACTGGGTCCAGCGACGTTTGACAGTGGCGAGGCTGATGCCGAGCTTGTTGGCGACCTGGGACTGGCTTAGACCTTGAGCCTTAAGTGTTTGTACTTCCTCAGCGGAAGCCGCAGCAGGGCGACCGAGGGCTTTGCCTTCTGCCTTTGCGCGTTGGAGCCCAGATTGCGTGCGTTCGATTAGCAGATCACGCTCAAATTCAGCTACTGCGGACAGCACTTGCATGGTCATCTTGCCTGCCGCACTGGTGAGGTCGACGCCGCCTAATGCGAGACAGTGAACACGGATACCACGGCTGGCCAGCAGTTCCACAGTGGAGCGCACATCCATCGCATTACGGCCCAAGCGATCTAGCTTGGTGACCAGCAGTACATCTCCAGCTTCCATGCGTTCTAGGAGCTTCTGGAAGCCTTGCCGCTCACTTGCTGCAATGGAGCCAGATACCGTTTCAGTGATCACTCGCTGGGGGAGCACATCGAATCCTGTCGCCTTCACTTCAAGCACCTGGTTGTCAGTGGTCTGGTCACTGGTGCTGACTCGGGCATACAAGAAGGTGCGGCTCATCAGTGGTACTCATTTGGTGTCAGTAAGGTAGTGTCATTATTGTCTTTGGTGTCAGAAGTGTAAAGGCTATTTTTTGATCCCTACTTCAAGAGGGGTAGGTTCTGGTGTCAGAACCGGTCGTTTATGACGCTGATTGACCTGCTACGCTCTGGCAGACGTCAGTAACCAAAAGAGAGGCTGGCATGGATTCCAAGATTCTCATCGGGGTTTTGGGTGGTGGATTTATTGGTTCCTTTTTTGGTGTTGCAGGTCTGGGTGGCGCTGTTTCTGGAATGATTCCCGGCGCCATTATTGGTGCGCTTGTAGTTGACTGGCTTCGGGCGAGGTCACAATTGCCGCAGTTGGAGGATGTGCATCACGAGGAGATTGAGCCAGAGGAGGTTGATCAAGACCCAGATGGTTACTCTGAATGGCTGGTTAAATTCAAGCATGCTGCAATACGCCAGAATCCTGACTTGGCGAATGAGAAAAACTATATGTTTGATTTGCCTAAGAATCGAAAGAATATAAAAGATATATACAAAAGTGGGATGGGAGCGGAGTCTCACGGGTTCTTTTTCGGAAACCACACTAAGGGTGAAGAGGACTAAGAGCTAGGTGTGCTTCTTACGCTCATTCACCTTGATGGCGTCTCACGGCTTCATCACCACGGGAAGCCTGAGTCTTGTTGTGGTCGATTCATGGAAACCAGTTTTCGAGGTGGGAGAGAGTGTTCTGCTTAGCCTTTCAAGGCTGGAAGCCTGATGAGATGGGTGGTCCATCGCTTGAGCACTGCTGTACCGATGAGCATGCAGGATGGTTCAGGCCGGGTTTCTGGATGGTTTCAGCAGGTTTGGAAGTCGCACCGATGAGGGATGCGCGAGATAACTGGGGATGACCTCGTTGAGGAGTAAGCGAACGGGCATTACACGTTGCCAGCGGATACCCAGTTGTG